>CAINVT010000036.1 GCA_903854215.1 uncultured bacterium
ATGACGTTGTCGTCATTCATATTGATGTTCATCACTCGGCATGCTAGACGACCGGCGGGAAGGGAGCCAGAGGGGTCTTCTTGGCTCCCTTTACGCTGGAATCGTCATTGGTTTGGGTTCCATCTTGCGTTGGACAATACTCCATATTGCTCAAACAACGAAAAGGCTTCATGATGTAACCGATCCTGGGACGCAAGGCATCCTGGTGGTGAGTTTTTTGTATGGGTTGGTCAAATACTATCGCCAATAAAGCAATGGATATTGTCGAATCTCATGAAAATGAACATGGGCGCATTTCGATACGAGTTCATCAGAAGGGGGTCGGTTACGATTTACATTCACAGAATAGCAATGAGGAACGTTTCATCGAAGTGAAAGGGATCAGTGAGTCTTGGAAAACTTACACATGGCAACCGCTTCATCGAACGGAATTTGAAGCATTACAAAGCAGCCCAGATAAGTTCTACATCTATATTGTACATTTCGATATTGCGAAGGAAAATCGGAATGAGAATTACTTGAATAGTGCATTACGAAGAATCTATATAATCCCTGGCAGAAATCTTCAAACAGATTTCAGAATCATTCCACAAACGTTTGCATTGAGCCCTATCAGTCAAAGAAAATTAGAAGCTTATGAGGTTGTGGAAAACCAGGTTGTCCAATCTCCTGGCAAGGACGTATAACGCGTATCTATGTGGTGGCTAATATTTTGGTTGATTGTATTAATAATTGGATTCCACAATCTGCTAGCAGGAGTAGTTGTGTGTATCGCTGGGCTATTCCTTATAGAGTTTCTGAAAGATTATTTCAATACTAAAAAGGACAACTCAAAACTGCATAAGACTAATCGGGAATTCGTGGAGGAATTAAGAGCACGTTTGAAGAAAGACGAGGAAATAACGGAACAAAACAGGCGTATTTCAAACCAAGGCATAAAAGAAACCGAGAAGAGATTCGAAGAAACGCTCCTCTCTCCGTCCGGTTACCCAGGCGCGTTAGACCCACGTCGAACCGCTATTTATTTGAAAATGCGAGACTGGTACTCATTTCTCGAGAAGAAAAGCAGCGTTCTTGATAATAAAAAGATTAGGAATGATTGGCTTCTGTATCTGACTTCGTTAGAAGATGCAGGTACGGGTAGATGGATGTTGAGTGAGAACTACGAGTATGAGCATGATGGATTTCGTTATGGATTTGATGAGAAATCTTGGATCGAGAAAGTGACCACCGCAGAAAAACACATTGTTGAGATTGAAGAATGGTTATCAAAAATGGTAGGGGGAGATGCGATTAATGAGCTATCAGAACTTAGGGTTAAAGAGATGACGTATCCTAGCGGGGTGCCCGTTTACAAAGACAATCGAAAGTAAATATGCAGCAGAAAAAATCCAAAGTCCTCATTCTGTCTTCTCTCATCGTTGGTGTTGTGGTCATAGCGGCGATTCTCCGCTACACGACCAAACCTATCGAGCCATCTGCTCAATCTGCCGCAACAAGTACCACCTCCGTGATTACTCAAGACAGTGTTGATGCATATCTTTTGTATAAAGTAATGCACGCTCCTGATGACTCGCCAAAACCAATTGGTGTTCTTCCCACAAGAGTTGGCAGTTGCGTGACTACGCAAGTCGAAAGCACTTCAACTCGACTGACTGATGCACTCACTAATTTGCCCATTGCCAATAGTGGCAGTGCGATTAACTACACCGACGGTGGCTACCAGGTTTCCTACGATAACGAGTCTGGAATCGAAAACTCAAATGTTGGTGACAAGATTCGCCTGTGTCTAACGTACATACCGACTGATTGCCCACCAGGAGACGACAGAGGCAAGATCTATAAAACAACGAATCTGAGAACGGGTGTGGAATGGGAATTACCTGACGCAGAGCACGAGTGCGGAGGGGCATAAAACAGGGAAGTGGGGCCGGTCACCATTTCTCCACAAACAAAAAACGCCCGCTGATGCGGGACGGTTTTTGTAATTGTGGAGGTGTCGGGGAATGATCCCGAGTCCAAGGAAAGATACCATGCAATCTTCTACGAAGCGTAGTCAGATCTTTTTTGTTTGAGCGTCGCAACTGTGAGACTGACAGAATGATGCAACTGCCGAGCTCTTGTCTTAGATGTACGCGAGCGAGCACATCAGTACTTGAGATTTTTTACGCCTGCCGGATCTTGGTCAAGTATGGGATCCGGAGACGGCGCTTAGGCTACGAGAGCGTAAGCGGGCTGCAGATCTGCCATCTGGATAGGTGACAAAACTGCCCGTGCTACTTTGTTCGCACTTGGGTTGTTGAAGCCTTTTTGAGAGTTGCTCCAGCTCTGCTTCGCGCCTGCATAGACCGTTTTCCCTGTCGAAGCCAGTCACCCCCCGTGAGATATCAAATTGTCATTTGTTGGAAGTCTTTGGAGTGTAAGAGGTAAAAATAATGTCTGATCTCTTTTACTCGGGGGACTCGTATATCTCACGGGGACCGGCTGCTGTGCCCTACATAGCATAATGGCTAGTAGGGGAATTGAATGTCGGAATGTGGGGTGAAGCTTCGCTTCACCCGATGTTGTGGGGCCATCATAGTCGTTTGCATCACGACAGGTGGCCGGAGAGTCGGAGAGAGCCGACGATCCAATCCACCGACCCGCCCAGAAAACCGGGGATCATGGTGCTGAACGGACCGAACTCCTCGAGGAGCGCCGCCCGCACCGTTTCCCGGGGCGAGTCGAGGGCGTCCCACTTGGCCCGCGTGTTTCGGTCGCCGACGACCGTCTTGGCGATTTGATCGATCCTTTGCTCGGGCATGGCATTGAAGGCGGCCAATGACACGAGCGCGGACTTGACCGCCTTAAGGGGCGTATCGAATTGCGCCCAATATTTCCTGACGTCTGCTTCTGTTTGCACGTGTGCCTCCTATCGGTAACCCACATTCCGACATTCAATAGTGTCTATTTGGTTTTCAATGATCGTGCGATTGATCGCTTCACATCGCGCTCCTGAATGCTCTGACGTTTATCGTGCGCTTTCTTGCCCCGTGCGATGGCTATCTCGAGCTTCAGATTACGGCCTTTATTATACACCGAAAGTGGGATGACTGTCAACCCTTTCTCTCCCTCGGCGCTCAATACCTGGGCTATTTGTTTCTTGTTGAGAAGGAGCTTGCGGGTGCGTTCCGGATCGTAGGATTTTGGCGCATTGGCTGGCTGCCAGGGCGGAATGGTCGCACCGACGAGATATACCTCGCCGCCGCGGGCGACGACGCGGGCGCCCTTCAGTGAACCGCGGCCGGAGCGCAAAGACTTAACCTCGAAGCCTTCCAATACCAAACCCGCCTCCATCGTCTCAATGATGGAGTAATCGAATGTTGCACGTTTGTTGTCTATAAGCGACATACGGGAACTATACACGAATTCTTTGACTCTTGCCGACACGGGAGTATCATCGTGCTGGTTCAGAAAACGAAGGGAACGAGCATGCAGTTCGCTCGGTTTGAGATATCTGTGGTTGGATCGCGGGATTTGGCGAAAGCACTCGGAACGCAAGGGTTTGCTTCCGACGTTATCAGTAACGTGGTGACAAGGGCACTGAAGGTTCGGAATGCAGACGAGCATCCGGGCTTATACCACGTGATCAAGCCCCGTTCGGCTAATGCAGCCGGGAATGGCCACCGCAGTGTCACTGTTGTCATGCACGCGAGTGGAAAGGAAAAACCGCGAGATCTCTTCGAAATCGCGATGGTTAATCTTCTCGGACTCGTTAGGGGTGTCATCGGAAAAGTACTTCATAGTGATCTTGCGAATGGTCTTGAGGTTGCCATCTTTTTTGACGTCGATGGTAACCCAATATACCTGACGCATCAATCTAAGATCTAAGTAGAAAGCAGAATACCTATCGATACGGGCGGGAATAAATCCCGCCCGTCAATTTTATGTATCGATATTGCAGCAGAGCGGCCGCGCGAAGCGCGGCCGCATTCAATATGAAGTTTTGAGTTTTGCGTCTCGTTTAAAACGTGCGATCGCGAGTGCGATGAGCGTATCGACGAGTTTCTTCGGCGGAATACCGCTCGCTTCCCAGAGTTTGGGATACATACTGATCGAGGTGAAGCCGGGGATCGTATTGATCTCGTTCACGATGACTTCGCCTTTATCAGTGAGGAAACAATCGACGCGGCTCATACCTTCGCAGGCGAGTACTTTGAAGGTCTTGATCGCGATGTCTTGGATTTTCTTTTCAATCTTCTTCGGAATCTTCGCGGGAATCTCAAGACCAGCTCCGTTCTCGTCGAGATATTTTGCTTCGTAAGAATAGAACTCGTGTTCTTCGTAACGAGGGATGATTTCGCCAACGACTGACGCCCGCGGATCTTCGTTGCCCAGGATGGCACATTCCATCTCTCGTCCCTTGATGAATGTTTCGATCATTACTTTGGTATCGAATTTCAGTGCGTTCCCGATCGCTGCATCATATTCAGTTTCAGTTTTCACTTTATAGACGCCGACGGATGAACCGAGATTGGCAGGCTTGATGAAAAGAGGAATACCGAGTCGCTTCTTTGCTTTTTTGAACGATACCGGATCAGTTTTTGTGGTGACGAGGAAGTCACCGATCGGAATACCGGCATCGCGAAGCAAGCGCTTGGTTACATCTTTGTCCATCGCAACTGCCGAGCCGAGAACGCTCGGGCCGACGAAGGGAACGTTTGCCAGCTTCAACAATCCTTGCATCGTGCCGTCTTCGCCGAAGGGGCCGTGGAGGACAGGGAAGACAACGTCGACAGATTGAAGAAAAGATTCAGTGGGTAACCAACGTTCGGTCTTTGATATTTGGATCTCGGTGACCTCATACTTTTCTGGATCGAGCGCGGCGACGACATTCTTTGCCGAACGGATCGAGACTTCATGCTCGGCGGACTTTCCGCCAAAGAGAACAGCAACGCGGATTTTTTGTTTCATAAGCGGAGTATACAACACGGGAAGAGGTAAAAACACAAAGCTCAGAGCTTGGGATCCCTTAAGCTCTGAGCTTTGTGTTTTTGAGCCGTCGTATTTTTCTTTCAATCAAGCGGCAAATGTGTATAATACGCCGATATGGCGGCCTCAAAAACACCAGAAAAGCGTCCCGTACAAAACGGAAAACGCGGGCAAAACGGTGAGTCGGAAGCTCCGAAGAGCGGTCCGAACGTCTGGGTGCAGATGGCGATCGCTTTTGCGATCTTTGTCGTCGTCTCGGCCGGCTACTCGCTCTATCGAGAGTATGTCGCGTCGCAAAGTCCGACGGTCCCGCTCTCGCAGATCGTAGGTGATATTGAGAACGGGAAGATTACCTCGGTCACCGTCTCCGGTGATCAGGTCACCGCGACCTATACCGACAAATCCACGAAGGTGTCACAAAAGGAAGCTGAGAATTCGTTCACACAGACGCTTGCCAATTACGGCGCGACACCGGCACAGATCGACTCCGTGAAGATCCAAATTGTTGACCAGAGCGGTTTGCGCTATTGGTTCTTGACGCTCGCGCCGCTCCTTATACCCGTGATCTTGCTGTTCGGTATCATCTGGTATCTCTCGCGACAGCTCAAGGGGGGTGGCATGCAAGCACTTACATTCGGTAAGTCGATGGCGCGGCTCATTCGCCCGGAGGACACGGTGCAGCGTGTGACATTCGCCGATGTTGCCGGTGCGAAGGAGGCTAAGGCAGAACTTGCCGAGATCGTCGACTTCCTCAAGAATCCAAAAAAGTTCATCCAGATCGGTGCGCGTATTCCGAAGGGTGTGCTCTTAATGGGTGCACCGGGAGCAGGGAAGACCTTGCTTGCACGTGCCGTCGCCGGGGAAAGCGGCGTGCCGTTCTTCTCGATTTCCGGATCGGAATTCGTCGAAATGTTCGTCGGTGTCGGCGCTTCGCGCGTGCGGGATCTTTTCCAAACGGCCAAAAAAGCGGCGCCGGCGATCATCTTCGTCGACGAGATCGATGCAGTCGGTCGTGTGCGCGGATCGGGCGTCGGCGGCGGCAATGATGAACGTGAACAGACGCTGAATCAGATTCTTGTTGAAATGGACGGCTTCGAACCGAATGAAAAAGTCATCATCATGGCGGCAACGAATCGTCCCGACGTGCTTGATCCGGCACTCCTGCGCCCGGGTCGTTTTGATCGTCGGGTGATGATCGACTTGCCGGATCGCAAGGATCGCGAAGACATCATGCATATCTATACGAAGAAGAAGCCGATGGGCCCCGATACTGATCTTTCGGTCATTGCGGAGCGCACGCCGGGATTCTCGGGTGCTGACCTTGCCAACCTCATGAACGAAGCGGCGATTCTTGCCGCACGCGAGGACCGGCGTGAGATCACGCAATATGATCTCATTCGCAGTATCGAAAAGGTGATGCTCGGTCCCGAGCGTCGCTCGCATATATTGAACTCGCACGAGAAAGAGATCACGGCATATCACGAAGCGGGGCATGCACTCGTCGCATCCGTCTTGCCCTATGCGGATCCGGTCCACAAGATCTCGATCATCAGTCGCGGTCGCGCTGCCGGTTATACACTCAAGCTTCCGTTCGATGATAAGCGCATGCAGTCGCGCAAAGAATTCCTCGATGATATTGCGGTATCACTCGGCGGCTATATCGCGGAGAAATTGGTTTTCAATGATGTGACGACGGGTGCGAGTAACGATCTACAAGTACTGACTGCGCTCGCGCGCGATATGGTCACGAAGTACGGTATGTCCGAAAAGATGGGACCGATCGCGCTTGAATATGCCGGCGGTCGCGCGATGTTCGGCGGCGGTCTCGACGGCACCGAAGGCCAATCAGAAGAAGTCGCTTCGCAGATTGATCACGAAGTGAAGGTGATCATAACCGGTGCGCATAAGCGCGCTGAAGAGGTCATTGCCCAACATCGTAACGCGCTTGACGCGATCGCACAGAAGTTGATCGAAGTGGAAACGATCGAACGTGAAGAGTTCGAGAAGATATTGATCGTGAACGGTATCACGCCGAAGAAGCGTGAAGACTTTGATCCGATCTCGCACATCATCGCACCGACGGTGTAATCCGCGATTTAAAAAATAATAAAAAAGATGCCGCGGCGCGCTGGCGCGCCGCGGCTTCGGTGTAGGGTGCGAATTATCCGGGAAGTGCCGGCACCCAGTCAGAGTCCAGACGCTTGCACGCTTCTCGGTCTTTATAGAGCATATCGCCGACCGCATTGATGTCGGCATTAGTGAGCGGCCATCCGGCGGCAATCTTCGCGAGAACGGATGGCAGATTCATTCGAAGTGAAAGGTCGGCCATCACGACTTCCGCGAGCATATCGCCGGTGCCCTGAGGTACGAACGTGTCTTCGATGTTATCGCCGCCGAGTCGAAGAGGAATGCGCATCTTGATCAGTTCGGGAATACGGGCAAGAGAGGTGTGTGTCGGACTGACCACCGATCGCGGTTGACGCATCGAGAGTCCGGCGGTAGGACAGGCGATGACCCCCACGTTATGTTCGAGTAGACGTTCGCCGATCCTCTTGAACTCCGGTTCGGATTTTGCGGATAGCGAGATCCCGTGGATGATCCACACCTTTGGCTGGCCTCCATCGGGCATGCGGTCGAGGACATCAAGAACGTCCAAGACCCATTCGGTGCCGCTTTCCGTAGGGAGATTCATTTGATCAACATGGAATTGGGCTTCTTTGCCGAGTTTGCGCGCCAGCTCGAGACCTCTGCGCACATGTTGCTTGAATCCGATCCTTCCGCCGGGACCCGGCTCGTACGGGTCGTCTTTCTCGGGCAGGAGCGATAGATAGTCACAGAGACTCGCCGCCTTCTCGAAAACTTCCCACCGTGTTCGCTTGTTCTTTGGATCCAGTTTGAAGCCGAAGATCGGCGTCGGAGCAATGCAGATCTTCATACCACGTTTCGCATATTTCTCCTTGAGTTCGAGGGCAACACGGACGGCAAGTAGTCCTCCTTCAGGTAAATCGGGGGTCGCATCGATATTCGTGTCGAAGTGAGTTGTGCCGAGTGCCATCAAACGTTCGAGAGCCATGCCGCATCGCTCACGCAAGTCGCTCTCGGTGTACGCAGGCCCTTTGTGGAGCTCTCCAACGAGTTCCTGCTTGACCTTGAGCGACATCAGGCTCGCGGCGAGTGGGGTGATCCCCAGGTGCTGGAGATACTTCGGATCGAGCGTATGACTACGGCAGAGGTGGCCATGCGCATTGTAGAATCCACCGAACGCCGTCACTTGATCGAGGATCTCGCGTTCATACGACGTCAGAAGTGACGTGTCTCGCCGTAGCTGCGCCGAAAGTCTCGACTGCTTCGCCATCGCAGTTTTCCTTCTCTATTGTAAGGGAGCACACTAAAAATCCAGTATTCCACTCTGACCGGAAGATGCAAGCAAAATTTGTGTCATAAAAAGAAAGCGGCCGGCTTCGAAGAAGCCGGCCGCGAGGCGTTAGTCGTTATCGATGCCGAGCAGTTCATGTGCCCGACGAATCACCGGCTGTATATTCCACGGTCGTAGCATGGCGATCGAACCGATGAATATCGAATCGAGTCCGCGCCGCAGTCCCGCATTGACGAGTATGTCGACATCCATAGGACGAAGAATGCCGCCGCCGGCATTGATCGGGGCCATGATGCCGGCCGAACGCACCTCTCTGATCCATTGAGCGACCAGCGGAAGAAGCAGTTTTCCCGAAAGTCCTCCGCCACCGAACGCTTTGAGTGGCGAGCCCTGCGGAAAAAGTTCTTCCCACGGAATTTGTTTGCCAAGGTGATCAGGTATGCGAGCCCCGAACGGGATCGTGTTGGTGCAACAGAGTCCGGGGCGTGCGGCATGCGATGCTATTTCGCCGACGATCTCTGTTGGCACCAACATGTTGAGCTTCACAACGAGCGGAATATCCAGACGCATTGCATTCGAAAGATATCCGCATGCTTCATGCGCGATCTTTTGCAAGTCGGCACCGACATTCGGACAGGTAACATTGATCTGCAAGCCGATGCATTGACGTAGCAAGGGATTGCTAAGCAGCGCCCAGTCGATGTGGTTCACGATGATCCTAAATTCTTCCAATCGATTTTCCACGGACTTTTCAATGGGCATGACCGAGATCATGTATGGCTCTCGTGTCTCGGCAAGTAAGCCCGCATTGATCAAAGCTACGATCCCGGGATTGCTCAGACCAACAGCATTGAGCGCCAATCCCTTGATTGGGTTGAGCCAAATACAGCGAGGTATCCATTCTCTGGGAAAGAAATGTTTTTTTGCGCCACTACGAGGCATATTACCGGTATTGGGCATCAAGGTGGTTGTCGTTGCAACGCGCGTCGATCCACGGAAGTCGAACCAGAACGATGCGAACTTGTGGAACCACTGTCCCTCACCTAAAAACCCACAGAGTCCCGATGCATCGAGACAGGGGCCAAAATACGTATTGTGTATCAGCATCATTTCCTCCACTTTGCCCGCGCATGCGGGATGTCTGGCGGCAATGTAGCACCAGAGGCGATATTCACATAGCGATTTGATATACTGCATCTCTATGAAAAACGATATCTCAAAAGCAGCATTAGCACTCCACAAGAAGCTCGGCGGGAAGATCCGCGTCGTGCCGGCGGTACCGGTGCGCAACCGTACTGATCTTTCGCTCATTTATACACCCGGCGTGGCCGCAGTATCGACCTACGTTGCACAACATCCCGAAAAGGCGCGAGAATATACGGTCAAGGGTCGGCTCGTTGCCGTCATTTCTGATGGTTCAGCAGTGCTGGGCTTAGGTAACATCGGCCCTCTTGGTGCGCTTCCGGTCATGGAAGGGAAGGCAGCGCTTTTCAAAACGTTCGCAAATGTCGATGCAGTGCCGATTGTTTTGGATACTCAGGATACTGATGAAATCGTGAATACAATCCTCAAGATCGCCCCGACCTTCGGTGGTATCAATCTCGAAGATTTTTCCGCGCCGCGCTGCTTCGAGATCGAACGACGGGTGATCGAAGCCTTGGATATTCCGGTCATGCATGATGACCAACATGGTACGGCGATCGTCGTATTGGCCGGACTCATCAACGCTCTGAAAGTCACCAACAAGAAAATAAAAAATATAAAGATCGTCATATCAGGTGCCGGTGCCGCGGGAACGGCGATTGCAAAACTTCTGAAACTCGCGGGTGCTGCCGATATTACGGTATTGGACAGTAAAGGTATCATTGGTCCGTGGCGCACAGAGCTCAATGCTCACAAACAAGAACTCGCGGGATTTACGAAATCCCACATCGCGGCGGGCGGGCTCGCGGAAGCGCTCACCGGTGCTGATGTGTTAATTGGCGTATCCGGTCCAAATCTCGCGACTGCAAAAGATATTGCGCTCATGAATCCGAAAGCGATTGTCTTCGCGCTTGCCAATCCAATGCCGGAGATCATGCCTGATGAGGCGAAGAAGGGAGGTGCCGCAATTGTCGCGACCGGACGTCCGGATTTCCCGAATCAGATCAACAACTCGCTCGCGTTCCCGGGGATATTCCGCGGCGCTTTGGATCACAAGGTACGCAAGATCACCGACGAGATGAAGCTCAAGGCCGCAAAGGCAATCGCGGGATTGGTCAAAAAACCGACCGCGACCAAGATCGTTCCCGATATGTTCGACAAAAAAGTTCCGATTGCGGTAGCCAAAGTCATTCGCTAAATTTTTGCAAAGCTCTGAGCTTTGTAGTTATCCACAGAAATTACCAAGCTCTGAGCTTGGTCGGTGCAGGGGTGCTAGCGATTCTCGCTGATAGCTTTATAATCGAAGCACTCTTCATCTGCATCTGTACACGAGCATGCGAGAAGATGTTACCGCCCTTAGCTCAGTTGGTTAGAGCATCGAGCTTATACCTCGAGGGTCCTTGGTTCGAATCCAAGAGGGCGGACAAAATATTGACTTTTTATAAAAATCTGTTATCTTATCAATCGAATCTGTCGGCTGATACGGCCATCGAAAACGCTATGAGTCAGTGACTCTGGCAGCGGATTCTGAGGAGGAAAGAAAGATGGTTAAGTCGCAACACTTGAATGAATCGCCCGGACAGGATGCTTTGAGCATCGTGGATGGACCCGATAGCTTAGCGATTATGATCGCGTTATTGGCGGATGGTCCGACGCCTGCTCCGGTTGTCTTCCGGTCAGACAGCAAAGACGCCAAGAAACGGGAAGTTCGTGTGCGAATCACCACGGTGAGTCGTATTGGCTCTAACATCTTTACCGTAGAGGGAAACGCCTGGTGGGGGGACGAAAAGACAGAACCAGAATCCCACCTCTCATTCACCGGCAAATATAACGCCAAGCATCATCGCGGAAGCGCTATATTGGTCGATACAAAAGCGATTGAGATTGACGCGAGCTAACCTTTCACTCGCTTAAGTTCTTGAAGCCCGACACTGGTCCGATCCCAGTCCGGGCTTCTTTTTTTGAAACAATCGAAAGGTAATTCGTGTGTGTAGTCCGTTGCGTTGTATCTTCTCTACGCGACAACAGATAATCATAGCCGCACGGAATTCCCATTGGCTCGTTGAAAAGGCCGAATCATTCCCGTATAAACTGTGCGGCGATCGTCGGTGTAGTGCCGCCTTGGGTGAGCATGCCGGTCACGTCGATATAATCACCGGCCTGGATGGTACTGAGCGTCCCTTTTTCTCCGGTCGTTGTGATGAACTTCGTATTCGAATCTGTATTGATCTGCCAGTTGAAGGTAGCTCCACTCCACACGATAGATACGACAATAGCCGTATGATCGATCGATGTGACCGTTGCCCCGCGGACGAACATCAACCCATTGTTCGCGATGTGTACCTCATGCATCGGTGTGTGTGCTGGTGTCGTACTTGTCGAGAATGCGGTGCTTGCTGTTGCAGCGGAAGCGCCGCCTGCACGTGCCACGTACTGTAGCGACGTGGCTGGAGCGCTCGCCTCGAAGAGAGACATACCCGTGATCATCAGTGATGCAGCGACAACGAATGCCGCAATCCGAAGCGGTGGTGATTGCAATACGATCCGTGGAAGCGCGATCGATCCGTTCCCGAATTTCTGCAGCATGGTTGCGGTAGTCATAAAATAATTACTTACGCTTGCTGATCGTTCAGTTTGATCGCCGCCTCTGGTGTCGAAACCGTTTTTCCTATCAAGAGGAGTGAGACGATACCGTATGCAACGATCCAGTAGACGAACATCGCAAGAATTGTCGTCCATTCGAACATACTGCCTGCAACCTCGGTCACGCCGAATACGCTAATGAACGGCGCCGCAAACACGTGTGCGATGCTATAGATGAACGCGGTGAACCCGGCACTCGGATTTGCACCCAAGAGTTTCAAGACGAACTGAAACGCAAGCAATACTTCGATGAGGCCGACGATATACCAGACAATCTGCGTACCTCGGTACAGAGGCTTGGTGCTTGGTGAATTGAATGAGTCCATATGATTGATGTTACGGATGAATAATTATGTGGTGATGAAGGTCTGAGTAACGCCGCGAGTCGTGCCGCCCGTGTTTTGCGCTACGATGCGCACATAGTAGGTCGTATTCGGTGAGATTTTCGTAATCGGAGTTTGTACCGATGTCGTGTCGGTGCCGGCACCGACCGACTTCTTCGGCGTTGCATGAAGTGCAGTCGAACCGAACTGTGCATCCGTGCTGTACTCGAACCAGAAGCTCGTCTGAGCATGAGAAGGGTTGACGGTACCTACCAAGGTCGCCGTTGTCGTCGCGACGAGACGTACCAGCTGTGTCGTCACAACCGGCGCCGCGACTGCCAGAGATCCCGATGTTTTGAAGGTCATGATCGCTCCATTAACCGTACCGAATTGGTTTTGAGCGTTGATGCGATAGTAGTATGTCGTGCCCGCGTCGATGCCGGTGATCGCAGCTGAGGTTGTGAGCGTCGAGTTGCCGCTACCCACCGAGACGAAGTTCGTCACATTGCCGAGCGCGTTTGTCTTACCGTATTCAAACCAATACTGCGTCGCGGCTTGGTTCGGGTTGACACTGCCGCCCAGATTGGCAGTCGTGTTCGTAATGGTAGTAGCGGCAAGTGAATGCGCCTGTGGTACTCCGCCGACCGGTGCCGGTGAACTCGCGGTCGTGGTGACTGAACGCTGAATTCCGGTCGATAGCCCGAATTGATTTTGTGCCATAAGGCGGAAGTAGTAGGTCGTGTTTGGCAGGAGTCCGGTGATATAGCCTGGTGTCGGAATCGCTACAAAACCGGAGCCTACGATTTCAGTCGAGGTCTTTTGACCAAATGTCGAACTCGGACCGTATTCGTACCAGTAGCTGGTAATCGCACCGTTCGGGTTGACAGAACCGGTCACGACCGCGGTCGTTGCGGTTGGAGCGACCGTCGCACCGGTCACAGCAACAGGGGCACCGGCGACCGATGGAAGCGTGGTCGAAGGTGGCGTGGTCGGTATCGCTGTTGTGGTACCGTTTGGCACACCACTAACAGGTATGATGGCAGGAGTCGGCGTCATATTTGCGATTACGAGAAAAACTATTACCGCCAACACGACAACGGCACCTCCGATAATAACGATGTTTTTGTTCATAAAAATGGAGATTGATCCCGTCTAGTAAGTAATAATAAATTAACTCTATCGGACCTGTATGAAGGCGATATTAAGGCATCGTTCATACATGATGTGCTCACTGCGGTGAGCAGTAAGGATGTGGCACAAGGGCGACTGTCACAAATAACGGGTACATTATTTGTGGAAGAGCCCTCAGACGCCGCCACCACCATTCCTCGCTATTGTTTCAAATGGGTATACAGTTGATTTATGGATACAAAGGGACGGGATTTTGGCCCGCTCGGCGACCCGAAGGACGGTCACATTCTCACACAGGCGATTATAGACACCATCCACGAGCCGTTGATCGTACTCGATGAAAATTTGCGCATCATAGTCGCAAGTCGCTCCTTCTATACAAAATTTAATATCACGCATGCGAGCACACGCGAGACGATGTTCTACGACCTCGGCAATGGGCAGTGGAATATTCCTGCACTGCGTAGACTGCTCGAAGACGTAATACCGAAACATACCGTCGTCGAAGATTATGAGATTGAGCACGACTTTCCGTTCCTCGGTCGTCGCATCATGTGCGTGAATGCCCGCGAGATCCGCTCCGACAATGATCGCAAGAAGATGCTGCTTTCTATTTTTGATGTCACCGAACAACGCGGTCTCGAAGCCGATCGCGAGATGCTCCTTTTGCAGAAAGATCTTCTGCTCAAAGAGATGCGTCATCGCGTTGCCAATAGCTTGCAACTCATTGCGAGCATCCTTTTGCTCAAGGCAGAGATGACGACGTCCCCCGACAGTCGTGCGGATCTTGAAGATGCGCACGAGCGCATCATGACGATCGCGACGGTACAGCAACAGCTTGATCCGGTCGCCCATGGCGAGGAGATCGTTGTCGGTGCGTATCTCACCACGCTCTGCAAGAGTCTCGCGCGCACGATGATCGGCGGCAGGAAGCCGATCACTATTGAAGTGCATGCAAGTACAGGTTCGGTATCGTCCGATGTTGCGGTGAGCTTCGGTCTCCTTACGACCGAGCTCGTCATCAATGCACTCAAGCACGCATTCGTTGATGGGCGTGCGGGCGCTATCATAGTGACCTATGAGGCGCATGATTCCGACTGGAATCTCACGGTGAAGGACGACGGAGCCGGAATAAATACGGATAAAAAAAGCGAACATGCCGGTCTCGGTACGAGCATCATCGGTGCCTTGGCGAATCAACTTCATGCGATCATCCGTAAAAAGAGCACCGCAAAGGGCACGACGGTATCAATCATACACACTGCTCTATAAAGGCGGTGCCCCTTAACCGTTTCTTAATGTTACGAACGTACCATTACCAAGTATATGAGATTGATAATTGTTGATGATGAACGTGAGTTTGGAGAGAATCTGAAGCAGTTGCTTGAATTCAAGGGGTTTGCTGTCGACTGGCTCGATAGTGCGGAAAAGGCACTGAATCGGATATTGCTCTATCAGAACGAATACGACGCGATTATTCTCGATCTCACCCTTCCGCATATGAACGGCATGGAACTCACCCAACGGCTCCGCGGTGAGAATGTCACCGTGCCGATCCTCATCCTGACAGGCAACGGCGAGACGACGACTAAGATCGCACTCCTCAACAGTGGTGCGGATGATTATATCGTGAAGCCGTTCTCTGTCGATGAACTCGTCGCGCGCATCAATTCCGTCTTGCGGCGACCTGCAGTCACTGTACCGGTCATATTCACCGCCGGCAGCATCCGTATCGATACGGTGAAGCGACGCATCACAATAGGGGATCAGCCAGTCGAACTTTCACTCAAAGAATACGCGCTTCTGGAGTGCTTCATTCATCATCCGGGAGAGGTCATGTCGCGCGAACAACTCTCGAACAAGGTATGGGATTTCGCGGCGCTCACCTTGAGCAACGTACTCGATGTCCATATGGTGAATCTCCGCAAGAAGCTCAAAACGGAGGATGATTCGATTCATTTTGAAACAGTGCGGGGCGTCGGATATCGGCTCGTCGTATGAGCGATACCGTACCGATACGGGAGGAGATCCTGACCGATCTCGCGCATGAGTTGCGAAATCCGCTCGCCTCGATCATGAGCAGTATCGAGTTGATACAAGCGATCGGACAACATTCGGACGATGTGCCGCGTCTCCTTGAGATCGTAAACAAAAAAGTGCGGACGATGGCGACGGTGATTGACAATCTTTTTGTCACGTCGAGCAATCCATCGGTGAACAAAAAAGCTGATGCGCTGCTCTCGAGTGAATCACCGGCCGTCGAACATGCGGCCTTGCGCATTCTCGTCGTTGATGACAATGCAACTGCCGCCGACTCGCTCGTTCAGATACTCCGATTGCGCGATTATGAAGCCGAGGCGGCGTACGGTGGTGCGGAAGGGTTTGAGAAAGCACGCTTTTTCTTGCCACAGGTCGCGATACTCGACATCGGGATGCCGGACATCGACGGGTATGCACTCGCTCGGATGATCCACATTGAAGATAGTTCCTGCACACTCATCGCGCTCACGGGGTACGGACAAGTAAGCGACAAAGTCGCCGCATTTGATGCCGGATTTGCGTATCATGTGACGAAGCCTACCAGCATCAAAGACATCGAATCGATACTGCAAACGGTCGCCGCTACGATCACTTAAAAGGGGATTGTGGGTATATAGAGTAATCGGTGGGGCGCATCCGCTTGTGACATCTTCTCCGCAGTCGGGATTTTTTTACTAAAAAATCCCTCCGTTTCGCGCCGGTCGCGCTGCAAAGACCCCGTCGAAGATGCCACAAGCGGATGCGCCCCAAAACGATACACGCTTTTTCTTCATGATTACTTAATGGTCGTCATGCCATGCTCCTAAATGGAAGGGGGTCTAGCTGGCATCACATCCGATTACCGATGTGGCCAGGGTCGCCTATACACCTTTACTCACCCTCAGACGCGGTCTCTTTATGAACGAAACTAATTAAAAAAATTATATGACTCATATCATCAATAATGTGTTGCGACGCAACACGAACGTGCTTGCGGCACTGCTCGGCGCATCCGTCATCGGTTTGGCGTTTGTGCTTCCTGCTGCAGCGAGCGCGGCACTCCTTACACAACAGCTTGATCCCGGTATGCAGAATGCCGACGTGACATCCTTGCAGACATTCCTCTCGGCGACACCGGCATGGTATCCGTCGGGACTCGTGACCGGTTACTACGGTTCCCTCACGACGGCGGGCGTCTCCGCATTCCAGACAGCCAATAATCTTGCTGCCGTCGGACGTGTTGGTCCCCAGACTCTCGCTGCGATCAACGCCCGGATGGGTGGTACTGTATCAACTGTTACTACGAGTAGCAGTATTGATGCACCGATCATGACACCGGAGGTCGTCACCGCATCGACCAATTCATTCACCGTCATCTGGACGACGAACAAAGCAGCGAACGATCGCGTCATGTTCGGCACCACGTGGCCGTTCCTCTACGCGACCGCGTCCAGTGTGACCGCGACCGGTTATGCAACGACCGCGAACATCACCGTCACCGGCTTGCAGCAGAACACGACGTACTACTATGTCATCCAATCGACCGACAGCTTCGGTAACCTCCAGGAGACCATCGGAAAGCCAGTGACGACGACATAACACACACGTCCGTTCCTACGAAAATCGCCACGTCTGATGTGGCGGTTTTTGTTGTGTATAAATCCCCAAGGCTTCGCCTTGGGGAGGTGTCATGCCCTTAGAGACTGTAAAATAAAGTGTGTCTGGCACACGGGCGTAAGTCCCTTAAAAAGCCGACATACATATGAAAACAACCAATATCAGACAGAAGAAAACCA
>CAINVT010000037.1 GCA_903854215.1 uncultured bacterium
ATGACGTTGTCGTCATTCATATTGATGTTCATCACTCGGCATGCTAGACGACCGGCGGGAAGGGAGCCAGAGGGGTCTTCTTGGCTCCCTTTACGCTGGAATCGTCATTGGTTTGGGTTCCATCTTGCGTTGGACAATACTAGCGCTTGCTCTCGAATCTACAGACTGTATAATGCATCCGCCAATGAATAAAACTGATAACAATCGAACTAATGAACCTATGATCGCCGAAGACAGCAATTACATGAGCAAAGAAAAATTTGACGAGCTTACTACCGAGCTCGATCATCTGAAGACCGTTCGCCGTCGAGAGATCGCGGAGCAGTTGGAGTACGCCCGAAGTCTCGGCGATCTTTCTGAGAATGCCGAATACGAAGAGGCGCGTAATCTCCAGGCCGCGACAGAAGACCGCATTCGCGACGTCGAAGAGACGCTCTCGCGAGCGCGCATCATCGAGCATACCAAAGGCAATACCGTAAGTCTCGGTTCGTTCGTTACCATTCAAAAGCAAGGCGACAAAGAGGAGCATACCTACGAGATCGTCGGAAGCGCCGAGGCCAACATGCGCGAGCACAAGATCTCGCATCTTTCACCGTTGGGATCGGCATTGATGGAAAAAAAGAAAGGCGATACCTTCGCCTTCGAGACACCGAAGGGTGCACAGAAGTATAAGATTGTGAATATAAAGTAGTTACCAAGGTCAGGACTTGGCATATACCGTCAGTTCTTGCGAAGAATCGGATTCTTGGTTAGTGTTCGGCCAGGTCGAACAATCTTCGGATCAACAAGAGTGGTCCGAAGAATTCAAATCTGACCTTTGAAAAGGAAAAAACGATGTCTCAGCTCGCGGATGACTGGATAAGCCGGTATGCGAAACGGGGTGCGCTTTGGATCCATGACGGAAATCCGTCGCGTCCGCACGCACTTCTCACTTCCGGCAAGCACTCGAACGGCTTCTTCAATAGCGAACTCGTCATGGAGGACCCACTTCTTCTCGACGAGGCATGTTTCAACATGGCGAAGTTGCTTGAGCAGGGCGGCGTCGATCTTAAGAAAGTTGATCGCGTTGTCGGCCCTGCTATGGGCGCCATTACGTTGGCGCATGACATCGCACGCCATATTGGCATCGCGCGCGGCCACACCTGTCTCCGTGCATATACCGAAAAGGAGACGGAGGGTGAACGTAAAGTCATGTCGTTCAAGAAGACCGCGATTCGTCCCGGCGAGAGCGTGCTTGCGGTCGAAGATGTGATCACTACCGGCGGTAGTGTCGATCTCACCGCAGCCGCTGTCAATAAAGCCGGAGGCGTTGTCGTTCCAATCGTCGGAGTTCTCGTGAATCGGTCCGGTCTCAAGACAGAAAGCGGCAGGAAGCTCGTCGCGCTTATCGACCGCCCGATGCCGATGTGGATACCAGAAGAATGTCCGCTCTGCAAGCAGGGGTCCCTAGCACTTCGTCCGAAGGGGAAGGAGAACTGGTCGCGTCTCAATGCAACCTATTGAAGTCCTTGATGAACAGATTGGAGTGAAGCAATGAAAAAGCTGACAGCCGCGGAACGTCTTATCGTTGCGGCAGACTACAAACCGCTCGACGCTCATCCGCTCTGGTGGGCCGAAGATCAAGTCCTCGCGCTCGCCGAAAACCTGAGAGGAACCGGCGTTTATATCAAGGTGAACTCTGCTCTCCGAGCCTCCGGATACAGTCTCGTCAACAAGCTGCATGATCGCGGTTTGCGAGTATTCGCAGATCTCAAACTCTACGACATCCCGCAAACGCTTGCGATCGACGGCGCGCTCCTGCGAAAGGTGTGTCCGGAACTTCTTACGACAGTCTGCTCCGCGGGTGTTTCTGCGATGAAGGCGCTTAAGGCCGAACTGCCGTACACTGAAGTTCTCGGCGTCACGGTTCTCACGAGCCTGAAAGACGCCGACACGAAGGCAATGTTTTCCTGTTCGACTGCAGAAGCGGTTCTGCGGTTCGCACAGGTTGGAGCAGATGCAAAAAACGATGGTCTCATTTCATCTCCGGCGGAGGTTGAAGTACTTCGAGCAAAGTTCGGGCTCATGATGTCGCTAAACACTCCTGCAATCCGTCCCGAATTCGCGATCGTTGCAGGGGATGATCAAAACCCCGAACGTATCATGACTCCCGCAAAAGCCATCAGAGCTGGCGCAGACCGCCTCGTAATCGGCCGCCCGATCACCGAAGCTCAGAATCCGCGTGATGCCGTGATGCGAACGCTTGAGGAGATCGAATCAGTGATGGCGTAATGTAATCGCGCCAACGGAACCCCATCGGTCCGCGTACCAAATCAGGTATGCGGGCCGTTTTCTTTTCTCTCGTGGTGGTTTACCGCGAGCGAGTTTCGTGGAAACGAAACGAGTCGAGTGGACCTGGGGGGAATCGGACCCCCGACCCGGCAATGCGAATGCCGTGTAATACCACTTTACTACAGGCCCTGAACAGACGAAGAATATACTATCGAGACGAATGCGTCTATATCGAAATGACGTCCACATTCGCCTTACTCATGTCGGGCTGCCGAGAATCGGACTCGGACTACAAGACCCCCAGCCTTGCGTACTACCACTATACTACAGCCCGCCAGTGGGTCACATAATACGCTATCCAAGCATATAAAACAAAAAACGCGGCGTCCCTTGGGGGGACGCCGCCTCCGTATTTATTGTTCAGTCGGTTCCAAGATCAGCATGCCGAGTGCGTCTGCCGCAGGCTTGTAGAACTTCATCCCGAAACGCCCTTTGAGCCAT
>CAINVT010000038.1 GCA_903854215.1 uncultured bacterium
CATCGGGGCTGTTATTTTTTATACCACGCGTGCCTTTTACAAATCCCATTTCCAATCGCGCACTTCAGGCATATCGACACCATTCTCGTTGACGAAATGCCGATGCTCGACGAGTTTATCCTGTAGTTCTTGTTTGAGATAGGTACCTTCGCTACCGCCAGAATCCGGCAGGCGGTCGATGACATCCATCGCGAGATGGTACCGGTCCATCTCGTTGAGCACAGCCATATCGAACGGCGTCGTGATCGTCCCTTCTTCTTTATAGCCGCGTACATGCATGTTGCGATTGTTGCGGCGGTATGTCAGTCGATGGATGAGCCACGGATAGCCGTGGAATGCGAAGATGATGTGCGCATCCTTCGTAAAGAGCGAATCATAGTCGTTATCGGTCATGCCGTGCGGGTGTTCGCTCGCCGGTGCGAGCCGCATGAGGTCGACGACACAGATAACGCGGATCTTGAGATGCGGCATACGTTTGCGTAGGATGGAAACCGCCGCGATCGTTTCGAGTGTGGGAATATCGCCCGCGCACGCCATGACAACATCAGGCTCGCCGTCGCGATCGGTACTTGCCCACTCCCAAATACCGATGCCTTCCGTACATAGCTTGACCGCCGCTTCCATGTCGAGCCATTGCAAGCTGTCGTGTTTGCCGCAGACCGTGACGTTGATGTAATTCTCGGAACGCAAGCAGTGATCGACGACCGACAGGAGACAATTGGCATCCGGCGGCAGGTAGATGCGTACCATCACCGCTTTTTTGTTGATGACGTGGTCGATGAATCCGGGATCTTGATGGGTGAAACCATTGTGATCCTGACGCCACACGTGCGAAGTAAGCAAAATATTCAGCGAGGCGATCTTCTCGCGCCACGGTATCTCGAGCGACATCTTCATCCACTTGGCATGCTGACTGAACATCGAATCGATGATGCGGATGAATGCTTCGTAACTATGGAGCAGCCCATGCCGACCGGTAAGCAGATATCCTTCGAGCCATCCCTCGCACTGATGCTCGCTCAAAATCTCCATGACGCGGCCGGTAGGAGCAAGAAATTCATCATCCGTATAGTTTTGCGCATCCCACTGACGCGACGTCGCTTCGAAAACCCCTTCGAGTCGATTGGAGATCGTTTCGTCCGGACTAAAGATGCGGAAATTTTTCTGGTGTTCATTCGCCTTGATGATGTCGCGCAAAAAGGGGCCGATGACGTGCATGTTGCCGGCGACTGCCTGTGTAGGCGCGGGGACGTTGACCGCATAATCGCGAAAATCCGGCATGATAAGGGCACGGAGAAGCTTGCCGCCGTTTCCATGCGGGTTGGCACCCATACGCCGATCGCCTTCGGGTGCCAGCTCTGCGAGCTCGGGAACAAGCCTTCCGTCGGCATCGAATAATTCTTCGGGTCGGTAACTTTTCATCCACTCTTCGAGCATGTGCAAATGCTCTGGCGACGTCTTCGCATCGATCGAAATCGGCACTTGATGCGAACGGAATGATCCTTCGACTTTGAGGCCGTCGATCATCTTCGGCCCCGTCCAGCCCTTGGGTGTCCGCAAGACGATCATGGGCCAGCGCGGGCGTGTCGTGTCACCTGTGGTGCGCGCATGCTCCTGTATGCGTTTAATCTCGGTGACGACTGTATCGAGCGTCGCGGCCATCTTTTGATGCATTTCCATCGGATCATCGCCCTCGACGAAATACGGTGTCCATCCATATCCGCGGAAAAGATGCTCCAATTCTTCCGGCTCGATACGTGCAAGAACCGTCGGGTTTGAGATCTTAAAACCGTTGAGATGGAGAATCGGTAAGACCACACCATCAGTCACCGGATTGAGAAATTTGTTGGAATGCCACGCGGTCGCCAAAGGACCGGTCTCCGCTTCACCGTCCCCGACCACACATGCGACGACAAGATCGGGGTTATCAAATACCGCACCGAATGAATGCGAAAGCGAATATCCCAATTCGCCGCCTTCATGGATCGAACCGGGCGTCTGCGGCGAGACGTGACTCGATATGCCACCGGGAAATGAAAATTGTCCGAAGAGCCGTTTGAGCCCTGCCGTATCTTGTGTGATATTGGGATACATTTCGCTGTAGGTACCTTCGAGATAGACCTGCCCCACCAGCGCCGGTCCGCCATGTCCGGGGCCGGAAACATAGATCATATCGAGATCGTAATTCTTGATGACACGATTGAGATGCGTGTAAATAAAATTTTGCCCCGGTGTCGTCCCCCAATGACCGAGTAACAATTGCTTCACATGTTCGAGCTTCAGCGGTTCCCGTAACAGCGGATTATCACGTAGATAGATCTGTCCGACGGAAAGATAATTGGATGCACGCCAGTACGCGTCGATCTTTTTGAGCAATTCGGGTGAAAGCGGTCCGTCCATAAAGTGGGCTACGTGTGTGAGGTGATAATTCGATGCACTGCGGATGCAACAATCGATTCTTCATCAGTATACACTGCCGTAATGAGCACCGAGGCACCTTCTGGTGACAGCACCGATTCGTTTCGTTCATCGCGATCATGGTCGAGCTCGATGCCGAGAAATTCCAAACCTTCGCAGACGCGCTTCCGGATACGCGGTGCCTTCTCACCGATGCCACCGGCAAAAACCACCGTATCGACGCCGCCCATCGCTGCGGCAAACGCCCCAATGCGTTTCTTCACCTCGTAACAAAAGAGTGTGACCGCATCCATACAACGTTCATCTTCGAACATATGTTCAAGCAAGTAATACATGTCATCGCTCACGTCGGACACGCCGAGCGAGCCGGCATGATGATTGACCATGTCATTGAATTGCTCCGCGGTCATATTTTCGCGCTGTGCGAGATAATTCACGAGTCCGGGATCAAGGTCGCCGGAACGTGTACTCATCGGGACGCCGGAGGTCGGCGTGAAGCTCATCGTCGTATCGATCGGCGTGCCGCCCTTGACCGCTGCAAGACTCGCGCCACTGCCAAGATGCGCGAATATCACACGGCCGTTCGCAACCGATTCACCATGACGCGTTGCGAGATCTTTCATGAGATATTCGTATGAGAGTCCGTGGAATCCATAGCGGCGAATGCCTTGTTCGAAATACTTGCGTGGAATCGGCAATATCTGCGCGACGCGCGGAAGATCGTGGAAAAATGCGGTATCAAAACAAGCGATCTGCGGCACGTCGGGAAAATGTATCGTGCATTCATCAATAAGCTTGATTTCGCCGGGCAGGTGGTCGGGATTAAACGTCTCGTTCTCATGAAGCGTCGTGAGCAATGCATCGTCAATCACGGTGTGCGCTCCGTAGTTCATTGAACCAAAGACAATACGATGGCCGATAGCGACGATATTCGCCTCGATCGAATTACTGCGAAGCTGATCAAAGATCTGCGCCGTCGCGGCGGACGCATCAACCTTTCCGGAGAATATTTTTTGCGTCGGGTCGTCAGCATTAAAGAGTGCGAACTTCAAGCTCGATGAGCCACCGTTGATCGCCAAAATATGTCGCTGTGATTCCATAGGTATTGGAGACAATTTTACCATGCCTCACCCGACTATGCCGCGACTTCGAGATGTTTCCTGTTGACTTCGTAGAGCGCGATGATGAAAAGGCTCTCGCTCCACCCCAACGGCGTGTTGTCGTTGTATGCCGTCGAATTTGAATAATAGAGTTCAGGGACTCCTTCTTTGGCAACCGAATTTTTCGCCATTTCGAGATATTCGTGTGCCTTCGCACCATTCCCCAGCTTCTCATAAATGATCGCGAGCCAGCTCAGGCCGAACGTCCACTCAGCTTCCTCCGAAACACCATCTTCATTTTTGTTATAGTAGCGATCGCCTTTATAGCGGATCACGCCACGATCGCGCACCAGATGATATTCGAGATTTTCAAGAATACGATCTCGTTCCTCCGCGTTCACCACGTTGTATGGCCAGATGAGTGATAGCAACGCGAGGTCGACGAATTTACCGGGTGATTCGCGCGGCAAGAGATGATGCAAAACTTCCTCCCCTTTTTGTATCAACGTATCGGGGACCTCGATCCCCTGCACACCATTGATCATTTTCAAACCCGCGAGACACGCACCGACCGACGACGCATGCAATTCCTGATTCTCTTCCCACATGCCGGAATCCGGATCGTTCCAGTATTGCAGCGTCGAGAGATACCAGACGAGCTTCTGCACGACTCTTCGATCATCGTCATCAGCAATAACAATCCCCTCTTGCCGACGCTCAAGGTCGCCGATCTTGAAGAGCACACAACCGATCGAATCGTTCTGCTTATTTCCCCATTCCTCCCAGTATTCGTCGAAGGTCTGCGGGTTGTAGCGCGGGTGAATGTATTGATGTGTGTATACGGGTTTGCTGCTTATCGCATAGTCGATCTTGAGTTCATGTTTCTTGAAAATATCGAGGATTGCGCGATAGGTCTTCCGAACCGTATCCATGTCACCCACGACCTCGAATGCAAGACATTCGTAAAAATTGTCACGTATCCACGCTTTGTCGTAACCGGTGCCGATTCCTTTCTTGGATGCGGCAAAAAGTCCTGATTCGTATTGCAAGCTGGCAAGTATCGCAAGATGTTGGTCGATGAGTTTCTGATAAACCGAACGATCGTCTGTCATGGCGCTATCATACAACATTTTGGACTACATGGCCTATACTAGAATTGTCCGAAACAAAGAGAGTGGGGATATGTAATACTACACACTATGAAAGACATGCGAGCCATCATGGGTATGCCAATCTCTATCGAAGTACATGGCGCCGGTATGAGGGAAGCGATGGAGTCCGCATTCACCTACTTTCATGCAGTTGATGACCGTTTCAGCACGTACAAGGACTCGAGCGAGATCTCACAGATCAACCGTGGCGAGTTATCAAAAGCACAGTGGAGCGATGAGATGCGCGAAGTTTTCGATATTGCCCGACGTACTATGGCGGAGTCCGACGGCTATTTCAACATCAAGCGTCCTGATGGATCTATCGATCCCTCAGGTATCGTAAAAGGCTGGGCCATCAAGAATGCGGCATCAATCGTCGCAAAAACCGGCTGTACCGATTATTTGATCGACGCGGGCGGCGATATTGCACTCAGTGGCACCAACGAGCACGGTGAGCAATGGAGCGTCGGTATCCGCAATCCTTTCAAGCGTGACGAGATCATCAAGGTACTGTATCCGAAAGGATTCGGTATCGCGACTTCCGGCTCATACATCCGCGGCGCACATATTTATGATCCGCACGATCCGAGTCGTGCACTCGATGAGATCGTCAGCATTACGGTGCTCGGCCCCGACGTTCTCGAGGCTGATCGCTTCGCCACCGCCGCATTCGCCATGGGGCCGCGCGGAATACGATTCATCGAACGCATACCCGCTCTTGAGGCATATATGATCGATCGCAACGGCATCGCGATGATGACGACCGGGTTCGAATTCTTTACCGAACCGACACCTTAATCCGGTGCATTCTTTTCAGATGGCGAAGCGCGCGTCGTGATGCCGCTATACACGTTCAAGATCGAAAGAAATATTGAAAGAACCAGAGGTCCGAAGATGAATCCGAGCGGGCCGAAGAACAAGATCCCGCCGAGTATCGAGAAGAGAATGATGATCTGCGGTGCGGAGAGACCTTTGCTGAAAAAATAGGTGGTCAAGACGTTGTCTAAGAGAATGATCGCTATCACCGCAAAGATCGTGAGACCGATCGCGAGCACGGTGTGTCCCTGCAAGAAAAGATACGCAATCGCCGGTACGAAGACGATCGGCGTCCCGACTCCCGGTATCGCACCGATGATCCCGCCGATACTACCCCACAAGATCGCATTGGGGATTCCAAAGAGATAGAATCCGACACCGACAAAGAGCCATCGCAAGAGCGCGATGAATAACGTGCCTTTGACGACCGAGCGCACCGCGAGCCGCATGGTGCTCATGATGTTCGCCGTGACCGTCGTACCGAACGGACTCATTCCCGTCGCATTCGAAAGAAGACCTGCACCATCGCGCAGAAAGAAGAAGAACGCGATAAGCATGAGGAAGGTCTCGAAGCCGACGAAAAACGTTTGGTACGCGAGTGCCGCGAGATTGCTTGATATAAACGCGAGCACATTACCGACATACGTATTGATATCGATCGTGAATCCGGGTAAGAGACGCTGGATTGGCGTCTCGATCGCCGTTTGCAAGCTTCCGATATATTGTGCGCCGCTTCCTTGTGCAGCTACATACAGCCCCTGCGCTTCGCGAAATATCTGGATACCGAGGAAAAAAAGCGGTGTGATGATGAAGACAAGGACGAGTGCCACGATGATGATCGCCGCAGCGGTTTCGGACCCCGCAAGCATACGCGCGAGCCGTTGATACGGACGCTGAAAAAGTACGGCAAAGACCGCCGCGAGCGCGAGCACTTGCAGGAACGGCGAGAACACATAAAAGAGCAGGAGCGAGATTCCGGCGAAGAGCACGAGTAACGATATGCTTTCAATACGACTTTTGTTCATACAGATATGGTAGCACGGCACGGATCGTCCTCATGAGCTGCAACAGGGGCACTTGTTCACAGGCTGTACATTGCAAAGATAAGAGCACGGTCTATAGTTGCTCCATGGTAAAGGAAACTCTTGAACAAAAGATCGACAAACTCACCGCCATCGTAGAGAAAGGTTTTGGCGCTATTGCGGAAGATATTACCGACATCAAGGGGGATATCACCGTTATAAAAGGAGATATCATTTACATCAAAGAGGATCTCTTCGGACTCCATAGCCAAGTCAACTCGATCGAAACAGATATCCGCGGCATGAAGCATTCAAAATTAGAGTTCCGCGTCGCTGATCTGGAAGAAAAAGTCTTCGGCAAAGTCCGCGCTTGACTTATTCGTTCGTTGAGGTCGCGCATGGGCACCATCATGGTGCCCATGCGGTGCTATAACAGTCGGCGCAAATCCTCCGGAGAAAGGTCGGCATCTCTCAAGATACTTTTCAAGACTTTGGGATGAAGAATCTTGGAGCCGTGAAAAGGGACTGTCGCGCGCTTTCCATCCTTGTTTTTGTAAATTTGATGGCTACCATCTTGCCGAGATACCATGAATCCGCATTTTTGCAGTACCGATATTATTTCCCGAGCCGTCACTCGCGGCAACTTTGCCATAGGATACCTACGCGACCGACACTTCTACTGTGGAGAGAGATACCGCGCTCGGTTGGCTCACTTCTTCGTGTTCCGCATTCCGATCCTCGATATGAAGCCGGATCGCTTTTGTGATGTTCGCAAGTGTGTCCTCATACGTCTCTCCCTGACTGTAGCAACCCTGCAAATCGGGGCATGTTGCAAAGTAGCCATCCTTATCATGCTCAACGATGACAGGAAATCTGTATATCTGCTCCATTTTTTTCATACCGACATTATACCATATTCGTGATCCGAAGACATTTCATGGCATTGTCGATGTTGCATCTGCCGTAGAATTTGAGGGTGCTTCAATGATCACCGTGCGCGTCGAGGTTGCGACGTTTCCTACTGTATCGGTGACCACATAATCAATCGTGTCCGTCGCCGCGGCACTCGTGTCGATAATGACCGGATTCATCGCGGCACCATTCACAAAGGTCTTGATATCGAGATTGAGATCCGCTTGTGGGCCGGTGATGGTCTCGCCGAGATCTGCATAGGTCGCACCGACTTGGACAATCGCGGGATTATTGCCGTTGATTTGAACTTATGGTGAACTTGTCGAGTCCGTTTCTAGATGAGTTCTCGAAATGTCTGCTCGGAAAGCCCCGCTTGTTTGATAAGAGCTTTCAAGAGAGGCCGTTTTAGATCGCCGCCATGTTGCGGAATGATCAGTTGGATACCGGCTGAATTTTGAATTCTCACATGGCTCCCGCGCTGGCCGACAACCTCAAATCCTGCCTTATGAAACGCAACGACCGCTTTCTTTGCCGTAATATTTGGCAAGCGCGACATAGACGCTAACAAGAGACGGGGATGCGGACGTTCATTGACATTTCTGACTCCTCGGGGATTTCCCTCCCTTCCGCGGCGGCACCTTCAAGATAAAGTCCGATCGCTTCTTTGGTCATTTGGATTGTTTCTTCTATGGTCTCTCCCTGAGAAAAGCACCCGGGCAAGGAAGGTACCTGCGACCAATAACCGCCCTCCGGGGAGGGTTCTATGTGTGCACTGTACGTATGAGCCTTCATATAAACAGTATATCACGGTGTCCAAGATTGGCACCATTCATGCGCGGTCATATGTTATTGAGCGATAGTTGAGCTCGCTTCGTTTGTTTGTGAAGATTCTTGTTGTGACGCTTGCACAATGACCGTGCGCGTCGAGGTAGCGGCATTCCCTGCCGTATCGGTCACAACGTAGTCGATCGTGTCGGTGGCGGCTTGGGTCGTGTCAAGCGCAATAGAGCTGACGAATGCGCCATTAAGGAAGGTCTTGATGTCGAAATTAAGGTCTGCCTGCGGGCCGGTGATGGTCGCGCCGAGGTCGTTGTATGTTGTGCCTACTTGAACCGTGGCCGGATTGTTGCCGTTGATCTGAATAGTAGGCAGTGATGAGTGGTCGGTGGACAGTGAAGAAGATGCGTCGCTTCCTGACCCCTGGCCACTGGCAACTGTTCCCTGACCACTACTTGTCTGATTTGTCGCGGCGAGAACAGCGGCAAGCTGGTCGCCGCTAACACATACAGATGTACCGTCTGATTTCTTCGCACAGAGCTCGTCGGCAGTCACGCTATGTGCCGTCACATTCGTCGCATATATGTTCTTCGCAAAGAGATCGGCAATACCATTACCTGCGTTGCCGAGCCACGCAATGAGGTTTTGTTCGAACACGCCCGTGATGTTGGCGATATCCTGTACCGCAGCAACGATGAGCGGCGTGACGCGGCCGTAGTCAACCGACCACGGCGTCGAGGTGGAGCCGAGCACCACCGTGCCATTGTCGCCATTGGTACTTACTGCCCATGGGAACACTTTGTAGAGATCTTGCGCGATAAAGCCCGTGGTCGTTGCGTGGGTCGGGTCGTTGATGAAGCTAAACGTGTCGACAGGGATTTGCATGAGATCGTTGATGCCAAGAGTCGTCGGCGCAATATTTTCCTTGAGGCGGCGATCGGAGGTGGTGTTGTACGCCGTTGCATTGCCGGTCGTCTGAATGGTGCCCACCGTTTGGCTCGCCCCGCCTGCGGTATTGTTGATGAACGCAATCTGCGTACTGGCACCGTTGTTTGGGTAGTACAGGTCGAGCACATTGTTGCTACCGGTGCCGCGCAACTCTATACCATCTTGGCCGTTTGCTGCCTGTATTTGCAACGTGCCCGCGGCATATCCTGAGAGGAGCGATGAAGTCGTGGTCCCAATGCCGACGGAGCCATTCAACAACGTCTGCGTAACAGACGAATTACCAAACACCATTTGATTGCTCGCAGTAACCTGTGCGCCGTTGCCGATGGCGGTGGAGTTGGTCACGCCGTCAACGCTGGAGTTGGCACCGTAGCCGAGGAAGGTGCTGTTGGACATTGTTTGGAGAGGAGTGACGCTGTTGTAGCCAGCGTTGTAGCCCATGGCAAGATTGCCGTTGCCCGTGGTGTTGGAGAAAAGGTTACCCGCACCATTGGTGGTGTTTTGATAGCCCGTGGTGTTGTGGAAGAGAGAATACGTGCCATTGGCAGTGTTGCTGTAACCAGTGGTGTTGGCGGCGAGGGCTTGAAAGCCGTTGGCGGTGTTACCACTACCCGTCATCGTCAAGTTACCTGCCCCGCCAAAGAAATAGTTGTTAAGCGTCGTCGAGGCAGTGATAACGTTTGCTCCGTTGTACATGTAAGCGGAGCCTGCGGAGACGTTGATGTTCCCCGCGACATCGAGTTTTTGTGAAGGTGCTGTTGTCCCGATGCCGACGTTGCCGTTTACATATTCATTCCCATTTACCGTTAACTGTTGTCCCGAAAGTGAGCCTGGTGTACCTGAAAACTGTCCATAAAGAAGTGAATACGCCTTATCGTTTGCGGTATTAGTTTCGTTTAAATTATTTACATAGAAAGCGTTGGAACCTGTTTCGTATGCCCCTGCATAATTTCCAAGAGCAACGTTACTGATGCCAGTACTATTATTGGTTAAAGCAGCAGCACCTAAGGCAGTGTTGTTGCTGCCTGACGTTAAACTGCCCAAAGCTGAAATTCCTTGAGCAACATTGTAAGAACCACTCGTCAGTGCGTGAAGAGCATTGCGACCAATTCCCATATTATAGGTACCAGTCAATGTAAGATTACCTGCCGGGAAACCGTCCTGTTGACCACCCAAAAATGTATTGCCTGTTCCATACGTACTGAGCAATACTTGCCCATTTTGCGAAATAGTCCCGACACTAGCACTGGCTGTGGAAGGTAAAGTCAAAGCAGTTGTAGATGCAGTGCCGTTGACTTCGAGTTTGTAGTTGGGGGCGGTAGTGCCGATGCCGACGTTGCCTGCTATTAAGGTTCCACCAGATGTACCCTGCGTTCCATTGCCTACTCCTATTACTCCAGCCGAAAGCCTAGAAAGCCCAGTATCAGGAGCATAATCTCCTTGCAAATTATCATTTTTGTTGAATAGAAACTGTCCAGTCGTACCGCCAACACTTACAGCACCTAAAGCCAGTTGGTATTGATAATTAGAATAGTCGTCTGCCGATGTCGGCGTGTAAAATATTACACCAGAAGGAACCGCTTTAGTATAGCCAGAAGAGTTTCCTCGTGAAACGAAGTCAAAGAATGGTCCACCAATATATTTACTACCGTTCCATACCTGTTGACTAAATCTGCCCATAACTTGATTTGTTGCAGAAGTATAGCCTCTACTAAATTGAACTGTTGCTAGTCCAGTATTTGCACTGTTTGCTAAAGTTAGATTAGGCGTTCCGCTTGTGTTATTACTGTTTAAAGTAACTGCAACAGCAGAGTTGTTAGTTATTCCCAATGTGTTGGCTATGATGTCCCCCGTTGTATTTACTGTAAAATTATTACTTGCACCAACACTCAACAACTGACTCGGACTCGTCGTCCCGATGCCGACGTTGCCGCTATTCGATACGAATAAGCTCGTAGCGGTCGATGAACCAACAACGAACTCCGGAAGCGCAGAGTTATTGGGGGCGGAGACTGAAAGGAGTGCCCAGGGGGTTGTGGTGCCGATACCGACGTTGCCGTTAGCTAAGATAGACTGTTTGATACTTCCTGCCCCAGTCCCTATTTGAAAATCAAATCTCCCAGAGGCATTGTCAGATACCATACCAAAGTTTCCTGTTGTGTAGAGGAATGAACCGTTGGCGGTAAGAGCGGGATAAGAAGAATTAGAGTATGTTGAACCTGCGGCACCCGCCTGAAACACTGTAGTTCCTGCGGCATTTTGAAAACCTATAGCAGCTGTAGAAAATTGAGAAGCATCATTATTTCTAATTATGACTGGGTTTCCATAACCATTTGTCGTTTGGAGTTGGACAAATCTAGCGACTGGAGTTTGGGCTGCCCCGACGGTAGTATCTTGGACATCCAGTTTGTATCCAGGCCCCGTCGTCCCGATGCCGACGTTGCCGCTAATTATTAATCCATTACTTGGTGCCGTATTAACTCCGGCATACGAACCTACCGCCATCCCGCCATTCACATCTAATTTAGACAGGGGTCCCGTCGTCCCGATGCCCACATTACCCGCAAAGTACGCATTGCCTGTCGTCGTTGCACCACCCGAGATAGTGAGCCCGCCTGCTTGCGTGCCGTCTCCGATGGTGGAGGAGGCAAGAGCGAGAAGATTTTGTGTGAAGAGCTGTGTGGTCGAAGCTGTACCGTTCACTTCGAGTTTGTAGTTGGGGGCGGTGGTGCCGATGCCGACGTTCCCGGTATTGGATACGTCAAATAAGGTACTCGTTGCAGTTCCTGCTGTTGTTGAAGCAATGATAAAGAGATTGGTCGGAGAGTGGAGGCCCGTCGTGGAAGTAGCGACGATCGAGAGGAGGGCGAACGGGGTTGTCGAGCCAACAGAGAGGTAACCGGCGACAAGCGTGCCGTTAGGAGTGAGGGTATTCGATCCAACACCCACAGTTCCTGCATTTATACGATACAGATTGGTATCGGCTATGCCGATAGTATAACCAAATTGAAAACCAAGTGATCCCGTTGATTGCACTCCAGCGGATGCTGCGTAGAGGAGGGTAGCGCCCGAGCCGCCAATACCCAACTGGCCGCTGCCGTAGTCATGGATCTTGCCGATACCACTGAAGAGGTCACTAGCCGTCAAACTACCTGTTATTTTCGAGTTACCTGTCGTCGTCGCGCCGCCCGAGATGGTGAGGCCGCCTGCTTGCGTGCCGTCTCCGATGATGGAGGAGGCGGTGAAAAGCAGACTGGTGCCGGAGACAGTGCCATTCAACAACGTCTGCGTGACAGAAGAATTACCGAACACCATCTGATTACTTGCAGTCACCTGTGCGCCGTTGCCGATGGCGGTGCTGTTGGTCACGCCGTCAACGCTTGAGTTGGCACC
>CAINVT010000039.1 GCA_903854215.1 uncultured bacterium
CTCATCTCGCACGGTCACCTCGATCATATCGGCGGTATTCCCTACATCATCGACCGTATCGGCAATCCGACGATCTACACGCGTAAGCTCACCGGCATGATGATCAAGAAGCGTCAGGAAGAATTCCCACACCTGCCGCCGATCAACCTCCGCGAAGTCGAGAAGGACGAAGTCATCAAACTGGGGGCGACATCAGTCCGGTTCTTCGGTGTCTCACACACGATACCTGATTCCATGGGCATCATCATCGAAACTCCGTGGGGCGATGTCGTCTTTACCGGCGATATCAAGCTCAATCACGAAAAGGGTGTCGCGTCCGAAGAAGAACAGCGTTCATTCGGCATATTCAAAGATCGCAAGGTGCTCGTCTTGCTTATGGACTCGACCAACGTCTGGCAACCAGGTTGGTCGATCCCCGAATCAAACGTCTATCGCACGCTCGAAGACTTGGTGAAGAACGCGAAGAATCGTCTTATCATCGCGATGTTCGCTTCGCACCTCGAACGCCTTATCCGCATCGTGATGTTCGCGGAGCAATACGGGAAGAAAGTCGTCATTGACGGACGTTCGATGCGCACCAACCTCGAGATCGCGCGCGAGCTTGGCATCCTCAAATATAAGGATGACACGGTCGTTGCCGTCAAGAATATGGATCAATACAAGAAAGAAGATCTGCTCATCTTGGCGACCGGTGCGCAGGGAGACGAATTCGCTTCCCTTGCGCGTATCGGCAACAAGAGTCACAAATATATTCACATCGAGCCGACTGATACGATCGTGCTTTCTTCGTCTGTCATTCCAGGCAATGAACGCGCCGTACAGAAGCTCAAGGACAATCTCTCTCGCCAAGGCGCGAAGATCATCACCTATCACACGAGCGATGTGCACGCTTCCGGTCACGGCAACGCGGAGGAAGCGAAGTGGATCCATTCGCAAATCCGCCCGAAATTCTTCGTACCGGTCCACGGCTACCACTACATGTTGCGTGTCCATGCGGAACTCGGCGAAGAGATGGGGGTCAAAAAAGAAAATATCGTCGTACCGGACAACAGCTCCATCGTCGAGATCGTGGGCGGCGAAAAGATCGTGAAGCAGCCGTTCAAAGCGCCCGCTGAATTGCGCGTCGTCGAAGGCCATACAGTATCAGAAATCTCCGATGTCTTGATGCGCGATCGCAAAGCATTAGGCCAGGAAGGATTCTGCGTCGTCGTCGCCACCGTCGACCGCCGCACGGGAAAGCTCCACAAGTCACCCGACATCATCTCCCGTGGCTTCGTCTACTTGCGCGACAACAAGGATCTCATGGATCAAACACGTTTGATCGTGAGAAAAAGTGTTGAAGCCTCTCTGCGCAATCCGCGCGGCGCCGATCTCGACATCGCCCGCGAGGATCTCGCCGACGCCGTTTCGCGCTTCCTTCTGCAGAGCACGATGAAGCGGCCGATCGTTATACCGGTGATTGTGAGTATTTGACTCAATCATAAAAACTAGTATCTTTACCTGCCGGAGTAGCAAAGGAGCGGGTCATGCCGACTGCCAAGATCTATGTAATGGAAGAGTCCGGCGACAAGAAAGTCAGTGTCGCCAAGGTTATCCAAACCCGGAACTACGCGGTGGAACTCGCGTTCGATCCGCACGAGAACGACTTCATCCGCCTCTGGGAGGGTGTGGTAATCCGCGTCCGCAAGCCGACCTACGACTCCATCACAGGTTTCGTTGAGGTGATTGCTTCCATGCCGACCGACGACTTCAAGGTGTTCGAGGGGGTCTGTAAAGATTAGTGTGTCTGCGCGCTGTGGATAACTGAGAATTGGTTAACAGGAAATCGGGACCAATTCTTGTGCTCGAATTCTTTAATGATAATGAA
>CAINVT010000040.1 GCA_903854215.1 uncultured bacterium
ACCGGAGCGATTACTTGATTACGTGTTCATTATCATTAAAGAATTCGAGCACAAGAATTGGTCCCGATTTCCTGTTAACCAATTCTCAGTTATCCACAGCGCGCAGACACACTAATCTTTACAGACCCGAGCATTGTCTTTTCCGAGTCGGTGCGGCGGTCTTTTCTATTTCGAAAGCAACATAAATGAATAGCGCAAAAGAAAAACACCCAAATCGGTTGTTTTTCTTTGGGCTTAGCTCATTGGTTAGCGGCCCAACCGATCCTCAATTTCCTTCGTCTGTATAGTCGTCTTGATGACGGAATCAGGAGCGAGCGACATGCTGTCGATGCCGATCTCGACGAGGAAGGCTGCGAATTCGGGGTTGTCGGATGGGGCTTGGCCGCAGAGGCCGATCTTCACGTGTTTCTCGTGCGCGACTTTGACGACCGTGCGGATGAGCTCCTTCACCGCCTCGTTGCTCTCGCTGTAGACATGCGCGACGTTGTTGTTGTCGCGGTCGACGCCGAGCGTGAGCTGCGTGAGGTCGTTGGAACCGATCGAGAAGCCGTCGAAGAGATCAGCGAATTGGCTTGCGAGAATGACGTTGGCCGGGATCTCGCACATGACGTAGACCTCGAAGCCGTTCTCACCGCGCTTCAGTCCCTGCCCCGCCATGACGTCCAAACACTTGCGCGCTTCGTCGAGCGTACGGCAGAACGGGATCATCGCCTTGATGTTGGTGAGTCCCATCTCGTCGCGGCACTTCTTGAATGCGCGGCATTCGAGCTCGAACGCAGGTTGGAATTTCGGATCGTAGTAACGACTCGCTCCGCGCCAGCCGATCATCGGGTTATTCTCGTTCGGCTCGAACTGCTTGCCGCCGATGAGATTGGCATATTCGTTGGTCTTGAAGTCGCTGAAACGGATGATGACGTCGTTGGGATGGAATGCGGCGCCGATCGTCGCGATGCCTTCGGCGAGCTTATCGACGTAGTACAGCGCCTTGTCCGTATACCCTACCGTCAATGCCTCAATTGTCGCCTTGGCTTCCTGGTCGGCGAGCTCATCGAAGTGCAGAAGCGCCATCGGGTGGATCTTGATATGCGAGTCGATGATGAACTCCTCGCGAGCGAGACCGACGCCGTCGTTGGGGATCTGCGAATATTCGAATGCCAGATCCGGTGAACCGACATTCATCATGATCTTCGTCTTCGTACGCGGAAGATTCTGGATGTCCGTCTTGCGCACTTCAAACTTCAATTTGCCGCCGAAGACGATGCCTTCATTGCCGCCCGCGCAGCTCACCGTGACATCGCTGCCGTCCTCGATCTTCTGCGTGCCGTCGGTCGTGCCGACGACACATGGGATGCCGAGCTCGCGGGAGACGATCGCGGCGTGGCAGGTGCGTCCGCCCTTATCGGTGACGACCGCGCTCGCGCGGCGCATGATCTCGACCCAGTCAGGGTCGGTCATTTCGGTGACCAAGATGTCGCCATCCTGGAACTTGCCGATCTCTTTGAGGCTCATGATCTTCTTGACCGTGCCCGAGCCGATCTTGTTGCCGACACGCGTCCCCTTCACGATGACGGGACCGTTCTCGAGGAGCACATATTCTTCGATCTCGTTAGGATTCTTGCGGGATTGCACCGTCTCGGCGCGCGCTTGCACGATGTAGAGCTTGCCGTCTGCTTCGTCGAGCGCCCATTCGATATCCATCGGCTTGCCGTAATGCTCTTGGATGGCCACGCCCCACTTGGCGAGCGTCTTCACCTGATCATCCGTGATCGCATATTTGTTCTGATCTTCGAGCGAGACATCGAGATTCTCGGTCTTGTCGTTCGCGATCGGGATCATCTTCACTTTCTTAGAGCCGAGCTTGCGGCGGATGATCGCCATCGTCGGCTTGAACACGGTGAATTCATCCGGATTGGCATGACCCAAGACAATGTTCTCTCCGAGGCCGTACACGGCGCTTACGACGACTGCATTCTTGAATCCCGACTCGGTGTCGATCGTGAACATGACGCCAGCGGCGTGCGCGTGCACGGCGACCATCTGCTGGATGCCGACGGAGAGCGCGACTTTCATGTGGTCGAATCCGTTGTTCGCACGATAGGTAATGGCGCGATCAGTGAACAAAGACGCGATGCACTTCTTCGCCGAGATAAGGACATCGTCTATGCCGGAGATATTGAGAAATGATTCCTGTTGTCCCGCGAACGAGGCGTTCGGCAAGTCTTCGGCGGTCGCGCTGGAGCGTATGGCGACGATGAGATTCTCTTGTCCACAGATGCCGCAGAGCTCCTGGTATCCCTGTCTGATCTCAGCTTCGAAATCTTCTGGAAACTTGGCGTCGATGATGAGCTGGCGTATGCGCGCAGCCTTCGGCTCGGCATCGGTAACGTCGTTCACGTTGATGCTTGCGAGGATATTTGCGATCTCATCGCGGATCCCTGCCTTCTCGAGAAAGGTGTAATACGATTTTGCCGTGGTCGCGAAGCCGTTGGGCAAGTTGACGCCAAGCGGTGCCAAATAATGGACCATCTCTCCGAGCGAAGCATTCTTTCCTCCGACTTCTGGGATGTCGGTGAGGACGATGTCCTTAAAAAACTTTATGTGAGTATACATAGTAATTATTATTCGAACGCTAATATGATTCGTAAATCATACCACGCGAAAAGCTGCACCCTCGCAATTAATACCATCCCTATGTCTCTGCCTCCAGGTAATATCCGCCTTCACGATTGTAGATATGCCCGAACTTGTCATGGTCGACGAATGGAGCCACGACGAGATCATTGTTTTGGTCACCCTGAAAGAGCGGCATCTCAAGAGTGCGTGCATATGTTTCTAGATATTCACGCATTTGCTTCGTAAACTCTTCTTTGTATCGATCGGTATATCCGGTATTCGCCTCGATGTTGTCGATCTGCAAAACAGGCTTGCCCTTTTCACCTTCCCCGATGTAACACCATGCGGCGACAATCGGCAGCAGCTTCTCTTTGTTGGTCGTGTCGACTGCAACAACAATCTGCATGCCGAGGTCGGTGAGATAATCGGCGATGGGCGACTTCTCTTCATGAATAGGACCCTCGATACTCACGCAGCAACTCGTGTAGTTGCCGAGATAAAGGCTACTGTACGGATTGCGATTGCAAATACCAATGCGTACCTCGCGGCCAATGAGAGGATCGGGCGCGTCTTTTTCAAACGAAGCAAGAGTCTTGCGAATAGTCTCGGCGTCTTCTCGGAAGTGCTCAAAGAGCTCTTTGGTCTCAAACAGATCATACGAGACCTTTGTTTGCTCGCCGACTTTGGCAATGAGTTGTTGTGTTCGCTCAAAACGATCAATGAGGGTTGTGACCTGTTTGATAATATCCGCGTCAATTTGTTTTAATGCGGCCACCTCTTCGCGCGTGCGCCCTCCTTGTTTAGCTAGCATGGTTTCTTGTTGTCCTTTCAAGTCTCCAATCGATTTTGCCTGCACCGTGAGCGCGTCAAACATCGAGTGCAGTGTGCCCTGCATGCGAGTCGGTTTGTAGGCGGCAAGACTTTTTTCGAGACTTGCAAGCCCCTTTTCCATCCCTGCACGCTTGCGCTCATCGCCTGTTTTTGCTATCTCCTCTTTAAGAGCGCCAGCCTTTGCAACGAGATCCGCATGCTTCGAGTCAAGCTCCTCGGGCACAGTCATCTCTTGCGGTATCGAATTGATGAACCCTTTTTTATCTTTGAACATTTCGGCAAGTGTGGTGACTGTCTCGCTCGCGAGCCGCGTGAGCGGCGTTGCTATGACGCGGCCGGCGAGAGCAATATCTTTCTCGGCACCGAGCGTAAACGTACGCTCGTCGGGATACATGAGCCACTTTTCTACATCGATACCGGCACTCTTGAGCGCGTCATATATCTGAGGATTATGCTCAAATTCGCGGAGGTTATCGATAGCGCGTGCGCGATATTCAGCATCGAGCATGTCGAGATTTTTTGATTTTTCACCGGATAATCCAGCCTCTCCACCTTCATGCAAACACTCAATGTGATCGAGCGCTGTCTCGTCAAACTCGGGTATCTTGGCGATGAGGTTAGCTGCCATGCGCGAATTGATAAGCACATGATCAAGAGCAAAAGGGTATTTTTTAATTCTTTCGAGTTTTGTGTCGATATCCCCGTATGATTCCAAAAAACAGACTGCAATAAAACATCGATCAAACTCGCCAATTTGTGGAAAGAGAGCTTTTATCTTGTCTACGGCACTCTTCAACTCAGGATCCGCCTCACCTATCTGAGCCAAATCCGCCGAGCTCATATGCGGCGCCCAATCAGTGCCGAAAAGCGCGGAAAGTAACCCATACGAGCCGGCCTTGGAAGCAGCAATACAAAATGAGGCATCAAGGCCGGTGAATCTATTCAGATGCCTGGCAACAGTACTCGATTCATGGTTCTCGATAAGTAAACGCGCGACCTCATCATTGAGTGCGGTGAACTTGCCAAGATTTTCATAGACAGCTTGCGCGCCATCATTTTCAATCATAAGCTTCGCAAGTGATGAGTCGACTACGAGTCCGGTAAACCTGCCGAGATTTCGGACGACAGCTAATGAACCAAAAGGACCGTTCTCGATCATGAGTTTCGCAAGTGACGTGTCAGCTTCGAGTCCGATGAACTTGTCAAGATGTTCAATGACAGCGAATGAACCTAAAGGATCGTTCTCGATCATGAGTTTCGCAAGTGAGGCGTCTAACACGAATCCGGTGAACTTGTCGGAGTGTTCAATGACGTCGCATGAGCCATGATTCTCTATCATGAATTTGGCAAGTGAGGCGTCTAACACGAATCCGGTGAACTTGTCGGAGTGTTCAATGACGGCGCGTGAGCCACGATTCTCTATCATGAATTTGGCAAACGAAATGTCAGGTACAAGTCCGGTGAACTTGTTGAGATTATTGAAAACAACATCTGAACGCCCTTTCTCAACAAGGAGGCGTGCAACATTAATATTGAGGGTGGTGAATTTGCGAAGATGTTCGACGACAGTACTTGAATAACCTTTCTCGATCATTAGACACGCAATATCGGGATTGAGAGCAGTGAACTTGTCGAGATTATTGATGACATCACCTGAACTACCATTCTCGATCATGAGACGCGCTACCTCGCTGCAATCGAGGTTTGCGGTGAACTTGTCGAGATTTCGGACGACAGCTCGTGAACCTAAAGGATCGTTCTCGATCATGAGTTTCGCAAGTGACGTGTCAGGTACAAGTCCGGTGAACTTGTCGAGATTATTGACGACATCATTTGATCCACCTCCTTCTATTATTCGTTTTGCATAATTCGCCGTAAATACCTCGTTCGAATCTTTTGAGGTAAGTTTCGCGAGTAATTCTTCCGACGACAATGCATCATGACCGCCTTCAGAAGTATCTGGAATCTTCTTCTTCGGAATCTGATTTGACAGTGACTCGTTCATGTAAGCATGATTTTAGTACAAAAATTGTCTACAAGATACCTGCACCGTCGACCATTGGTGTATTATATGTCCCATGGATGAACAAAAGAACGTCATTACTACGTGGTTGGGATCGGGTTCTATCAATGTTTTCGGTGCGCCGTTCGCGGGTAAGGATACGCAATGCGCGGCGCTGGCGAAATTACTCAATGGCGTCGTGATATCGAGCGGCGACATATTGCGGCATGACCATGGAAACGCGGAGATCCAGCGGATCATGGCCGAGGGCAGCATCATTCCGAGCGATCTCTTTGCGCAGGTGGTCGCCCCCTACCTTGCACGAGAAGAATTCCATGGCAAGCCTTTGATATTGAGCGAGGTCGGCCGCGCTGATGGCGAGCAGCACGTCATCATGAAGGCGACAGAAGCGAGCGGTCACCCGCTGAAAGCCGTGATTCTTTTGCAGATGTCGAACAACGAAGCGTTCAAGCGCTTCGATGTCGCGCAACTCACTCACGACCGCGGCACGCGGGCGGATGATCAGAGAGAAGTACTTCAACACCGACTCAACGCGTATCAAGCAATGGTCACGCCGGTCGTCGATTATTATCGCGAACACGGTCTCCTTGTCGAGGTCAATGGCTCGCTTTCGCGCGAAGAGGTCACAGAGGGAATCATCAAGAACCTCGCGACTTTTCTTACAAAATCACAGTAGATAACTATCGATAGGCCTCGCACTGCGATCGTCGACGCTTCATTGCCTCTTCCTTGTTTCTGATATATATTGAATATGTGCTTGTGGGGCGTCAGCCCTATTCGGCTCATACATAAGCCGAAGGCAGGCACAGCAAAGGACACCAGTGATGCTGGTGTTTTTTGTTGTCTAATCTTCATCCGGGTTTCCTTTCATAGTGCTGAAGAACTTCGTATCTCGATATTTATTCGTAACCCATGCGGGCACGATGCTCCAAAAGTGAAGCGTTCCATTGTCCCCTATTTTGCGAAGGATTACTTTTATCTTTCTACCGTCCAAGATGGCTATGATGCCCCAATACTTCACTGGCTTTAGCTTACGAAGCTTTTTCTTATAACTTTTCACTTCGAATTCTTTGAATATCTCTTCATACTCCTGATATGTCGTGGAAACAGCAACTAACTTGACTGCGCGCGGAAGCAGCTTGAAACGAGCGATTTGCGAAGAGCGTTCTCGCTCGGTACGCGAACTCTTGAAGATTATATGATTGAATCCTGACGCATTGAAATGCACGAACTCTCGCAACGCAGGAGAGAATATCGGCTTGATTGCAGCATAAAATCTTTGCGCCTCATTTCGAACAGATTCGTAGTCTGATGGTGACCCCATATACAATCCGCGAATAGCCGAAACTTATGCATTCGGCGGCGGCGAGTCGATCACGATGCTTGAAGATTTCTCTTTGAGACCCTCGGGTGAGACGTTGTATAGCTTGATCTGACCGAAAAGCATCTCGAGCTTCGCGATATCATCGTCGTTGATCGATTCGATGTATTTCATCAAGGCACGGATCGTGTTGCCATGCGCCACGATGAGGACATTCTTGCCATCGTTCAGGAGCGGCAGGATCGTGTCCTTGTAAAACGGCACCGCGCGCTCGTATACCATCTTCAAGGTCTCTCCACCTTGGATCGGGACATCCCAGCCGCGTCGCAGCGTATTGAAAGCAGTCTCCCCGATCAGCTCCTTGATCTCCCATTTATTCTTGCCGGTGTATATGCCGTAATTGCGCTCGTTCAGATCGCCGCTTACCGTAACATCAACGCCAAACTGCTGCGCGGAATCGAGCATGCATTCAAGCGTCTCACGCGTTCGGATCTGCTCCGAGCAATAGGCGCGGTCGATCTTGATTTCCAGTCCCTTGAGTGCGATACCGAGCTTCGCCGCATCTTCGAACCCCTTCGCGTCGAGATTGATGTTGGTAATGCCGGTCCACTTGCCTGCCGCATTCCATTCCGATTCCGTATGGCGGACTACGAGGAGCGTGCCGGAAGATTTCTTGGGTGCTTCAACCTTGTTGGTCGCCTTACCGTACCAGAAATCGATCATGTTGCGCGCGGTGGTTTGGTTGATGCGCAAGATCGCCTCCATGGTATTGAACGCGTTGTGCGGACTCATGATCACATTGGGCATCTTTTCGAGGACCGAGATCTCCACGCTATGCTGCATCGCATCGGGCGGAATCGTGTCGCTCCGCAATAACGTGACCTCTTCGTCATAATCGAGAAGCTTCTCCCCCTCGACGACATCGAGTACCGCCCCGCCCAAGTGCCCGTTCTCGAGGCTCTCGACGAGCGCCGCGGTATCCACGAGCTCTCCGCGCGCCGTGTTGATCAAGATCGCACCTGGCTTCATCTGGCCGAGCTGTTTGCGACCGATGATGTGTTTGGTAGAAGGCAGGTAGGGCGTGTGGAGCGAGATGACATCTGCGCGCGCAATAAGCTCTTCGAGCCCGACATAGGTGAAGTTGAATTCCGCCTCGAGCTCTTTCTTCGGGTACGCGTCATAGCCAATCGTTTCCATCGAAAAACCACGCGCGATCTTCAGCGATTTCTGGCCGATGTGCCCGGTGCCGATCACGCCGAATATCTTGCCTTGGAGGTCATGGCCGACGAGCGACTCCAAAGAATATTGTTCATTCTCAGTCGCGAGGACCGCAGGCAGCTTGCGTACGAGCGCCAAGAGAAGTGTGAATGCATATTCTGCCACCGTATTCTCGCCATAGGTCGGCACATTGACCACGGTGACTCCATGGTCTCGCGCGGCATCAAGATCGACATTGTTGAATCCGGTGGATCGGCATGCGATGAGCTTGAGCCGCGGCATCGCTTCGATGCAGGCGCGCGATACCGTGCTTGAGATGAATACCGAGATGACTTCCGCGTTCGGGTCGCAATTGCCCAGTTCTAATTTCCCATCGACGTAATTCCAATGATGATCAGTGCCGATCAAAGCATCACTGATCTGCTTCTTGTCGAGTGCGGTCGCGTCGTAAATAGTGATGAGTGCCATATCAGCGATAATTATACACCGGTCATGCGAACACATTGCCCGCAAACACACTGTTCACACCGAGACGCTCTTCGATACGCATGAGCTCATTGTACTTGGCGGTGCGCTCCGAACGACTCACCGATCCGGTCTTGATCTGCCCCGTGCCGAGTCCGACCGCGAGATGCGCGATCGTCGTATCTTCCGTCTCGCCCGAGCGATGTGAGACGATGCAACGCCATCCGGCCTGATGCGCACGATCGACGACACGGATCGTCTCCGTAAGAGTCCCGATCTGATTCGGTTTTATCAAGATTGCATTCGCAGCACCTTCCGCGATGCCACGCTCGAGATATTTCATATTCGTGACGAACAGGTCATCACCGACGAGCTGTGTCGGCGTGTCCATCGATGTCATGAGTTGCTTCCATCCTGCCCAGTCATCTTCTGCGAGCCCGTCTTCGATCGAGACGATGGGATAACGACTCTTGAGCTCACGATACCAACTCACCATTTCGGCCGTGGTGGACTGTTTGTTATCTTTGTGGAGCACATACGCACCATTCTCATGAAATTCAGACGCGGCCGCGTCGATCGCAAAGACAATGTCTTGTCCGAGCTGATAGCCGGCCTTTCCGACAGCTTCAGCGATGAGTAAAAACGCTTCTTCGTTGCCCCCGCCCAGATGCGGTGCATAACCACCCTCGTCACCGACGGATGTGTTGTACCCCTTTCCCTGTAAAACGCCTTTGAGCGCATGGAACACTTCCGCGACCATGCGAATACCGTCATGAAATGTCGCAGCCCCCGCCGGCAGGACCATGAATTCCTGAATGTCGGTCGATTGCCATGACGTATGCACGCCACCATTCATGATGTTGCACTGCGGGAGCGGAATGACGAGATCGCGCGGTGCGTCAGAAAGTGAACGAATGTATTCGAAAAGCGGAATGCGTCGAGAGAGCGCTGCGGCATGCGCGGTCGCGAGCGATGCCGCGAGGATCGCATTGGCGCCCAGTCGAGACTTGTTTTCGGTGCCATCGAGCGCGATGAGTGTCTCATCAATTTCCTGCTGCTTGCCGACATCATATCCCTTGATCGCCGAAGCTATCTCACCATTCACATTTGCGACTGCATGAAGTACACCGTTGCCGTTGAAACGTTTCGGATCGCCATCGCGAAGCTCGAGCGCTTCATTGCTACCCGTCGATGCACCCGAAGGAATCGCGGCACGCCCCATCGTCCCATCGTCGAGGAAAACTTCCGCCTCTGCCGTAGGATTGCCACGTGAATCAAGAATTTCTCGCGCGCGGATTGATGCGATGTTCATACGTTACTCTAAGTATACCAGCATCGGCACCGAGTAATCTTCGATAGTCGCGTTGATTTCTCACAACAAGCTGCGGCCTTCACCTGTAATAATGGGATTTCTCGCCGAGCATCTGTATCTCTCCGGTCTCCGAATCTTCGGTGACATTCTCCATCCATGTTCTGCCTCCTAACGATGAGAGCGGCGTATCCAGTGAATAAAGCGGTACGAGGCCTCGACCGGCGTACTCAAGCGTCTTGAATACATATCCTAAGAATGAACCGGTGAATCGATATCGACGAATGCATGCAGCGATCTGTTCTTCTAAGATATCGCTGAAGCCGCCCCATCGGTAGAGCACGGGATACTTCTCGACCCATTCATCGACGGTATATTTGATGAGTACTATTGCTTCTTGTCGAGCACACATGTTGCCCTTCTGGGCAACGCGCACGAGCGTGATGATTATGCGATCCCGTGTGCGCCGATCGTGTGCATTCATCGTGGCGATGAGCGTATAGATCTTGTCCTGATACTTCGCGAGAACAAGGTCAACTTCGGTTCGGTCTTCATACGGCTTTTTCGCTTTCCGCTTTCGTCCGTCCCACTTAGTCTGATGGCATCGGTCGAGCACTTCCGTGACTGCATCCCAGTCGATGTTGCCCGATGGCGTCCTGAGATTGAGCCTGATGAAACGGTATGCGCGAGGCGCATTGATATAGACCCATGTACCGGTGAAGGACTCGGGGTTCTGTTTGGTGAGCTCGGTACTTAAGATCTCAATGGCCTTTTTGAGGTTCACTGAATAATATTAAAACGAAAATGTAAGTTCTCGCACTTTCTTTGGTTCGCCCTGTACCCACCTGTATGTGCTGATGGTGAAAGAAGTATCGGTATGTGTTGCTTGTAGATCCTGGTCGCCTCCCATGCAGCCGCCACAATGATCATATGTCTCATTGCCAGACAGCTTCGCTCCGGACAGTGGAGTTGCTGACGACTGATCCGGTTTGTACGTGTAGATGTTTTGGCCATCTACGTACACCGCAACCCTGCTAGTCTTAAATAGAAGTTGCCCAGAGATATAGGAATCAGATGTTTGAGATATAGAATCAAGAATCTGAATCGGGGCAGCGTTATCTGTCGGTCGCAACACACTAAAAGCCACATACCGCTTACCTACCGCTGACAACGCAATTCCGTTCTGCGAATAATATTCTTGATTATTGGGCTCTTGGGCAATAAGAATGCCTATACTATCTTGTTCGATCTTTTGGAGAACATCGGAAGAAAGCGTGGTATGTTCGTCAATAAATTGTGGCGTGACGCCATGCAAATCAGATTGAAGTTGTGCGAGTGCAGCTTGGGTAGCCGTAGGCGTAACGAAGACGGTGGTCGTTGGAGAATGCAATTTCCATATTGCAAAGACGAAGACAAGCGCTGCGAGACAAACGATGGCGACGAGTATTATTTTTGAGTTCTTAGTTTTCATACTGAAGAAACGATGAAGCGTACGAAATAATCCGGCGCACCCTGGACGACGCTCCTCACGCGCAGGTCGACTTCGCCGGTTCCTTCAAAGTCCACATACGACGACCAGCAGCTAGGCGTGGCGGCCACGGATTCGCCAAAACCGCCGCCGACCGATCCCGCTGTAGCGTTGCCTGCGACAGTAGTCCAGGAATCTTTGAGATCCTGAGGGTACAAATCCTTTGGCATGTTGATGAACATGCGCGACGTCTCTTTCACATATTGGATAGAATTATTCAGTATCGGCGTGTCTTCAGCGCCAGTCGAGCTTTTGGGATAACACGCGAGAATGGCGGCCGCATATTGATCGGACCCGGCAACGGCTGGCGACGGCGGGTTCTGTGCCAGAAGCGAGGCGCAATCGGTCGTCGTAGCCGATTGATCGCAGCCGATGTCTGTAGGTCCGAATGTGTAGCGGCCGAGCAGGATGTCTGTAAGTGAGTATGGATTTACCTTCATGCGTTGTGGCACATTCTCAAATACCATGCGTCCACGCAAAAGATCCCATAGAGATGGCGGAACAACTACGGTGGCGCAACCATTAAGAGAATACAGCTGTGCTGGACTGCCATCAGGACCCGTCACTATCGTAGGTTTTGGCGGATTGGCGAGCATGTCATTGCACATCTGCGCCTGCGTAAGCTTCTCGTGGCGGTCGTACGAGTACCACGTCGTATATGCAACAGCAGTAACGACTAGAGTTATTATACCGATGAGAATAATTTTCTTGCTCATTGGGTCATTTTGTTAGCTCCTTCTTTTGCACTGGTAAGGATTCCGGCCACGTCCGACGAGCATTGCGAGAGGTCGTCATTGTAGTTGAGGAACAGGTATGTTTCCAGCGGATTGCCTTTGGATGTTGTGAGGAAGTATCCGAGTGCCAGGTATCCTGTTTCAGGATCAATTTGGATATCGTATTCCTGTCCCGATGGAAGGTTATGCGTCTTACAACTTGCCCGAGTCTCCTCTCGAGAAATCATCGGAAATGCCGCATCGTCTGCGTAATAGGTAATAACTTTCCAGAGATCGACACGATCGACTGATTCGCCGACAAATGTAAATTCGTACATCGTATTGCCGCCAAACAGCAACACCGCATCACCGCCTTCTTGGAGAAGAATGGTAAACAACTTGTGTCCTTTGTAGGTACTCCAACGTCCCGCATCCATGCCAGCATCGATGCTGTCGCTCGTACCCAATCCTTCCTGCTGTACTTTTTGCTCGGGCGACACGGATATGTTCCACTTCGAGACGGTAATTTGAGGAGTGTCATACGGCGCATCAGACGGATTGCGTTGCGGCAAGTCTTTGTGCTTGGTGAGCACGGCATATTTCAAAAGTTCCGGTGCCGCATCTTTTGGTATGAGGTTATGGGAGTACCAGCCATCGGGCACAGCTGCGGCCGACACTATCGGTTGCGACTGCGCGACTGGCTCCTTGCCCGAGTGCATAAAATAATACGCGCCACCCGCCATGACGAGCGCTATCACGACCACAATCAGGACGATTCTTTTCACATGCTCATTGTACCAAGTCCGCCCCCTATTGGGGGTCGGTCACACATTCGCCACCTACAAAAAGTCCGGCTGTCCCTTCGCCCTCGGACTTTTTCGGAAAATCGCGATTTCCAAAAAACCATTATTATTCAATGTGGGACGGTCGCGTAACACCGTCTCACGTTCCGGCGGAGAGAGAGGGATGCTCCCAAGAGCTCGGATTTTGCCGTCGCAAAATCCTCCTCTCGGGCCTGAAAATTCTACCCATTCTACTGAATGGGTCCCCGAATTTCCTTTCGAATTCCTCCCGTAACAGTGCACCGCACTGTTACTCCTCCCACCAACAAAAAAGGCGCCTCGCAGCGCTCGTTTTTGTCTTGGCGGGGTGTTTGGTACGAGGTTGGAACCAGCTTAACGGAGTTAAGTTCTAAAACTTAGCCCAGTTACTTCACTTCGTATATGGAAGTATTGGTTTCTATGACCAACTTTCCATTTTCATTTCGAATAGATCGAACGGGGCTTGTTTGAGAACCGTTATCAAGAATGATGTTTTCACCGACGGTTATATTGCCTTTTAATAATCCTGAAATGGTCTGACCGACACCTACGGCAGAAGCTTCACCTCCCTGGATTGTTCTTTTTGTTAGAGTGATGTGTTCACCCGCTTTTGGTATGGTAGCGGCTTTTTCTACCGACTCACTAAAATCTGCCACAGAAAATGAGACACGCCCGTTCGCAAACATCTTTACTCTGAGACTCCTGCTTAGTGGCAAAGTCTCTTTGCTTTGATTGTCGGCATCAAGTTCTGTGTACATGCCCTCGGCAGGAATCTGCTTATAATGAGTTTCGTTATAGGCTTCCGCTTTTTTGAAAAATTCATCACGCGAAAGATTCGGGTCTTGCAGTTCGTGAAAGAGTCTGAGAGCTGCGGGGGAAAGTGCCTTCAGTTTATTAATTTTATTTTGCTGTACATTCTCCCAATTGTCTTCAGGGAGAATTCCTGATTGCTGTTGCTGAACTGGATTAGGAATATCTTTCGGCTTTTCTGGCGCCTTTTTCTTATTGAGCCAGCCTCCCATTTTATCAATCATAAGAATTTGTATTTAAAGCTAATGCTGAAATGGTAGCACAAATCATTGACTTGCAAATCTCTTTAGCTACATTCAATAAGTAAGTGCACAGCCAGTACGCTCAAATATAGCCCTATGCCCTCCTTCATCGACTCCCTCAAACTCCGCTACGACACCGTATTCCAAAGCGACACCGATTCTCGCTTCTATCAGAATCTTCACCACTATTACGACCTTGTTGAAAAGACACCAGAGCTTCAAGCCCTACTGCGTGCGAGCCAAGAAGAGTATGCCGAGAAGCATTGGGAAATACACAAAGAAAAATCGAAGACCGAGGAGGAGGCCGACGTTAAAGACGAGCTGACGTATCGCCTTGAACGTTTCAATCTCTACGCCGCAAGTGCGACGATTTACGTGCGGGTATACCTACCCATCGAAGACTACAAGCATTCGTCGGAACCGGAGGATAAGCAAGACCCCGTGGCACTGCTGATGATGCTGGGGATCAAAAATATCAAGACAACACGATGGTGTCAGAAGACGCTCAAACTTTACAACAAATGGTTTGACGGTAAGCGTCCTCTCTATGAAAAAGAGCTGCGGCAATTTCATCTCCTGCTCGTCGATGCGATCGAGAAAACGGCGAAGACTACTCCTGCACCAGAACAATCAAAATCAACTGAAAGAAAACTGCCAATCGACTTTAATTATCGCACCGGCGATTTCGCCTACAAGAACGTGGCTGGTACCCTTACGCCGAAAAGCCAAGAGTACATAGTGCTTAAGACATTGCTCGGTAGTAATGATTACCTTGCTACCTACATTGAACTCATACAGGCAGTACGACCGATGACCACTGATACCAAGTCACAAAGAGCAGACCTCGCCAAAACTATTCTCCGCCTCAAGGGAAAAATGGGTATGCCAGAACGAACCGCCGATATTTTCCTCAACGTGAAAGGAACCGGATATCGCCTCGTATTTCCTGACTCAAATCGAAAGGCAGAATAATTCCAGAATAATTCCATACCATTGGCGCGTTGTCTGAGTACCCTGCAAAAATGCAGGAGAATTTCCGATATTCACAAAAGCTCATCACCGAGTGCATTTCCTGTTTTCGTGATGAGGACGGCATCGAGCTTTCGCAAGAGGAAGCGGTCGAGTATCTCGCCGGACTCGGTGGTCTGTTTCTCGCGTTCGCCGGTGGGGGCGGGACGGCTCCCGCGGCTTTAGCCGCGGAGCCGTCCGCCACAGGTGTTCGTAACACCTGTGGAACGTTGTAATTTGCAACATGATAGACACACTTAAGCTCCTCGTACCTATTGCCGATCCGATTCTCTTGGAGAAGCTTGAGGGTACGTTGAAACGATTTCAGAAAAAGGATCTTCGTACTGGTGAGGTGGAGTTCGAATTCTATGCCTCGAATGTCGAGCTAGGTTCATACCATCGAAACGTAACCGTCCGATCGACACAGGTACCGACGGGTCTATTCATCGAGTTCTCGGTAGCCAAGTACGAGCGAGGAAACAACGTCGAGATGATATACCCGCATGAGTTGCCGCACATCGTCGAGAAGCTATACTCCGAATTGTGCGTTCTGGTGGAACACGAACTGCCGCACTTCTCGAAATGGACCGTATATCGATTGGATGTCTGCTATAACTGGCATCTTGCTGACAAAGCGGAAGCACTCCATGCCATCGATTTCATCAAACGCATCGACTATCCTCGCAAGACAAAATTCGTCTGGGACACCTCCGTCATGCATAAAGGCTCGGCATATATCATCAAGTTCTACGTCAAAGGTCCCGAATTCCAAAAGCATGATGCAAAGGTGATCGCGGAGAAAGATTACGAGCGTGCGGAAAAACTCGCTTCACATGCGGAACATATCTTACGTTTCGAGGCTGGTCTGAAAAGACGGTATCTCAACGAGTACCTCCGCAAGAAGACGGTTTGCATTTCAGATATAGCCGACGACGGAGTGATTCAGGAAATGCTTGTGCACTATCTCGGGAAGGTGTTCAAGTACATCAACAACAAGACAACGACCGATGCGGAAGTACGCCGGATACTCTCGGAACATTTCTCGGCGACGAAGGTCTTGCGGCTATATCAGTTTTATAAAGGCTTTTACTACGATGACGAAATGAAAGAAATGTATCTCAAAGGCGGTCTCGAACGTAGCACGATATACCGCTACAAAAAGGATTTGAAGCGTGTCGGCATCGGCTTTTCTCTCGATGATTCTCCGCTTGGCAAAGGTATTCTTGAGAAGCTCATCATCCCTTCGCCTGATACAAAATTTGCACTGTTGGATTCTCCCGCTACTATACCCGTATGAAATACATTCTCTACTGCCGGAAGTCCACTGATTCCGAAGATCGTCAGGTGCAGTCTTTGGACTCACAAGAGAGCGAATTGCGGAAGCTTGCGGCGACGTACGACCTTGATATCGTCCTTGTCCTCAAAGAGAGTATGTCAGCAAAAGCCGAGGGTCGTCCGGTTTTTAACGAGATGCTCAAGATGATTCGCAACGGCAAAGCGGATTCTATCCTTTGTTGGAAAATGGATCGTCTTGCCCGTAACTTTATCGACGGTGGAAAAATTATCGACCTATTGCAACGCGGCGGTATCAAAGAAATCCGAACGTTTGAAGCGATACATCTGCCGTCCGATAACGTGCTCATGCTCGCTATGCACTTCGGTATGGCAAACCAATACATTCGGGATTTGAGCACCAACGTGAAGCGTGGCATCCGTACGAAGCTCGAACGTGGCATATGGCCCAATCGTGCGCCGTTAGGATATACAAATGACAAAGCAGCAAAGGCTATCGTCGTTGATGAAGTGCTTGCGCCGTACATTAGCAGAGCTTTTGAACTGTATGCTACTGGCTCTCACAGCGTGCTTGATGTGGCTACTATGCTTTTCGATTCTGGCTTCCGCACTCCGAACGGCAAGAAAGTATATCGCGGCATGATATATCGTATTCTCGGCAATCCCTTCTATACCGGCATCATGCGTATGGACGACAAGCTTTACCAAGGCACGCATCCGGCTATCATCACCAAGGAACTCTTCGACAAGGCGCAATTCGTTCTCTCCGGCAAAGTCCACCCCTGCAAGCAGGATTTATTTTTCTCCCTCCGAGGATTCCTCACCTGCGAAGTCTGCGGTTGTATGCTCACGGCCACGATCAAGAAAGGTCGTTACCAGTATTACTACTGCACTAATGGCCGAGGACGATGCACCGAACACAAGAATTATCTTCGTGAGAAAGATTTGTACGAGAAAGTTGCCACATTGTTCGAGGGACTCGCATTTTCTGAACGAAAGATCGAACTCATGTATCAAGCGGCAAAAGAAGATATGGAACGAAACGGCGGCGAAACAGCCCATGCCCTTGCGACCCTACATACCAAACTACAATCGCTCCCAAGCCGCGAATCTCGCCTTCTAGACGCCTTTGTTGCTGAACAGATATCCCAAGAGCTTTACGATTCAAAAGTCGCCACGCTCAAGCATGAACGTCTCGACACCGAGAAGCAGATCGCCGAGCTAGAGAAAGGCAAAGCTGTCGTTACTTTGGAACCAATCAAGAATGTGTTTCTAGAAGCAAGCAGAACCAAAGCGGAGTTTCTCGCCGCCGATGAATACAAAAAACGTAACATTGTTGAAAAGTTACTTTGGAACTTATCTTTCAAGGAGAAAAATATCGCGCAAGTGCAATACAAAAAGCCCTATCATGTGATATCAAAAGCAGACAAAAACGCCTCAATTTCAGAACTGCGGAGAGGGAGGGATTCGAACCCTCGATACCTTATGAGTATGCCGGTTTTCGAAACCGGTGCTTTCGACCACTCAGCCACCTCTCCATTGGCCCGACGCGAAATGTACCTTCCGCCTCGGGCCGAGCTCTTCTCCTTTATCCGAATCGAAAATGATTCGAGCGGAAAAGGGCACACGTGTAATGAACGGCCAGCGCCTAAAATAGCATACTTTCGCGTATCGCTCCAATCGGTTATGATGCACATGTTCCTTTTCGTCGCTATGTCTCGAGGGGCTTGCCCCGCGAAGCCTCAGCGAAGTGGGGCCTCATCGTCTAACGGTTAGGACAGCGCCCTTTCACGGCGTAAATCGGGGTTCGATTCCCCGTGAGGTCACAAGTAGGGACAAAACGGCTCGCGAGAGCTTCAAACCCTTTTTTACATCGGTATTTCAACGTATTTTCGGATAGGGTGAGTTCGGAAAAAATCACACGGATGATTTTCTCTTTTTCCTGTGGGGCGGCAAACGAGTAAACAGGGGCGGCGTTTTCTAGGAGTTCGGAAAGTCGGACGACGTCCTTGATTGTTTCCTGCATTGAGACGTCGGAGGCCTCCTCCGAATCACGTAGCGTAGCGAGATCAAAATTGAGCCGTGCATCTTCCGCGGCCAATGCCTCGGGGGTAAATGCACCCGTCTTCAGGAGCGTAAGTCTATTGGCGTTGAGGTATGCGAGGTCTTCGCGGATTTTTTTCTTCTTGCGCTCGCCAGCTTCAAGCTGCGTGTGGCGCTTGGTCTCCAAGATCGCTATGTCGGTACTCGCACGGCTATCTATCCATGCAATCTCGTCTTCGGTGAATGAGAGTCCTTTCATCAGCTCTCCGACCTTCTCGGCGATGTAGTCAAAGTTGAAACTCTTGGTAGGGTTCGTGCATTCCGCCGTACAACGCGCCCCGTAGTACATGATGCCTTTCTTTGG
>CAINVT010000041.1 GCA_903854215.1 uncultured bacterium
AGTCGCTCAAGAAGACGATGATGGAGAAAAATCACCTCAAAGCAGCACAAGAGATGCAGTCCGCCAAGAAGAAATTATTCGCAACAATCCGGCAAAAATGCTAAATTCATTTCGGTTCCATTCTGGTAGTGGAAAATACTCCGCCTCTATTAGACTGACTCGCCTTATGACCTGTTTTTACTGCACATGGTCGTGCAGAAATGCCACGTGTCGCGTCGTGTGCCCCTGTGGCGCGAGTGTCGCGCCAAGCCACTACACCACCCATAGTGGGCAGGCTGAGTTCCGACCGTACGATCGGGTCAAAGCGTTCCCGGACTCTGAGATCGTCACACGCCTGATTTGCAGTCTCCTTGCATTAGTTTGAGAGGTGAATCGTTGGAGGGGTTAGCTCTTTTTCTGGAAGATACTTATCCGGAAGCTTCAGCTCCATCTTGAATACCTCATCCTTGTTGATGAGAATGCTCCTTTCGCCGTCCCGTACGCGCACGATCTCATCATTGATTTTCAACACCATCACATTTTTGAGTGGTGGTCGTGCATTATCGACAAAGTAGATGTCGACGCCGACCCGATCATCCACGGTCATCCTCCGAAGTGAAAAGTTCAACGCAAGAAGAATGAGAAGGTAAAGGATTAGTGGCCACATGAGGATCAGCCAGACCACACTTCCCGACAGATACTCGATCGCGCCGATGTAGAAGAGTATGATCGGGACTAACGCTATCGGGTACTTCTTTCCGACACGGCAAAAGAAATCAATACCTATCCCTTGACGAGGTACTGAATGGAAGTAAGCCATATAATTGACTATTGCCATATTTCGTCTCTTATTGCACTATCCACAGTTTTTTTAGATAGATAGCCGTATTTTAAGTGCATAATGTAAAGTGCCTCGTAAGAGGACGCTAGCTAGTCCAGTGAGAGTTTTATAAGCTGTTTGTTAAAGCCCAAAAGCCCATACACGTCAGCTAATAAGTCTCAAACTTGTTAGCTAGCGTATATGGGTTCTTTTCCTTTTGTCCGGCTGAACCTGTGCGCAGTTAAGCACAGGTCGGGCTGGGCTAATAGCCTCGGCATGATGGTCGACTAGATCATGTCCGTGGAAACTGTCCGACAGACAGATTGAACATGACCCAGGAAGAGCGAATTGCTCGGGGTTATGTCATGGTGGCTTGTGTTGCGTACTTCAAACGCAATGGCGTGATCTATCACGCAAGCAAGTACGGCAAGAAGTGTTTCCCTATCTGGAAAAAAACAGGGGGAAATGCGAAAGGCCACGCCAATGACGTGACCATCGCGTAATTTTTTTTAGGAGAACCAGTGACTTACCATCGCTGGTTTTCCTTTTATCATCACTAGTGGCCGCCAGTGATATTCGTATCGTACGTTACTTGCACTCTTGTCTGCAAGGATTTTGTAGGGGATAACTTTCAGGGCGTATCTTATTTGCCAAAAAAGTGAACGAAAGCGGCTCCGATTGCACCCGATACTAATGCGGCCACAATCGTGGTAACCCAAAACTTGCTACTTATGAAAAGGCGGGAGTCCATTTCCTGTTTCCTGTCCCACATAAGTTCTCACCTTCGCCATGAAATCAACGTGCTCGGTAGGGTCTGTCAGGAGTCATTGGCTTGGAAAGGATAGCATCCTCCTGGACGGGGTTTCGATGCCGAAGCGTCGATGATCCACACTGATGCCACTACGGGCGCAACCTGAAATTATCATCATCGTCGAAGTTCAGTGAACGGCTCACGCCTGCCGCGTTCCAAATCATGTCGAAGACGGGTCGAAACTTGTGATGCAGATTGTCAGTTACGTTTTCAATTACAACTTCTGGCAACAACAGTTCTTTTTGCGTGATGGGTTCATACCCAAAAGGAACGCGTCCAGTGGGTGGCGAAACCGTCAAACCCTCCGTCCCTACGAGCGACACAAAGACGTAAAAAGGTGGTTGGATTTCGAGTCTGGTGAGAAGCCCAAGTGTCTGCTGCACATATACCATCGTATCGCCCTCGACCGAATACATCGGCATCCTTTTATGCTGTTCTCCTGCCGCGTCAGACAAGATACTTGATTCAACGCCCTCAAACCTGCCGTCACGGTAGAGTTGTCCATACGACCACACGATCGGGTCATTCATGGTCCTGTAAGCCACTACGCCGTCGAGATTTATTCGATGAGACCAACCGCCGCCGTGGTGAAAGGGAGAGAACGCCGCACCATAACCCCCTCGTTGAAGTTCTGATAGAGTGGCTGATGATAAACGGAATGATGTGCTGAATGCCGTCAGGGGCACAATGTGAACTGCAATGAAGTAATCGTTTTGCGTCAAAGGGAAAGGTGTATCGCCTGTCTTTATATCGCCGATGCGAGTCGTACGAAACCTCCTAATCCGTTCGGTCAATTCACCTGACTGCAAGAACGCAGAACGCAATTCGCCAACATCCATCGGATATTTCCCATTGCTGTTTCGCTTATAGAACTTGTCATGCCGACCAAAAATGACACGATGTGGTGTTTCAAAGCTTGCTTTGGTTCGAACGATGATGACAATTCTGCCCCCTTCTATATCAATCGCTCTAACATCAAGACCGATGCGTGGGGAGATGCCGTCTCGGACGATATTTTCAAGACGCGCTATTTCTTCATCGGTATTTTCGACGATGATGCCAATATCGTTTTGCAATGAGCCATCGACCTCTCTCAAACCGAATATCAAGTCGCCGCCTTCCGTGTTAGCAAGTGAGGAGACATCGGCCAAGAACTCCTTTTTATCGCCATCAGAATTGGTTGGGAGCGCCGACTTGTATTCCAGCGTTTTGCGCTCTTGCACGTTGTTTGCCACCAATTGTTGCAGATCTGCAAACGACACGTCAACCAACCTTTTCGATATCATGACAGCGGCATTATACCGACGACCGCATCTTTTGTCATTGCTTTTTTTGCGCTTTTATTTCTGCCATCACTATCGCATGCGGGCTTATATGAAATCGCCCATGTCAAAAGATTTCGCCCTGGAAGAAAGTTTGCACCCTAGCTTTATGATGCAAAACTCGATATGTTCCTTTAGAAAATTCCTATATTCTGTCTGTGAAATATCTGCAAGAAACAAGGCTTTTTTAAGCGTAAGACCGCTCTTTAGACCACCTATCAATTGACAGACTTTTCCTCTGTTGCACCACCACGCATTTGGGCTGTAAAACACCTCAAAAGGCTCCCCTAAAACCGCGTCCTCTATCACGTAGGCGATCTCCCGCTCCTTTGAATCCTGGGTACTCATACTCTCATTTTACAGCGGTGTGGTCGTCTTTCATCACGCACACACCTTGCATTCATCTACATGAAATATACGGGCCAAGAGACGCAGCCGATTGTAATTGAGAACACGACCTTCAAATGCTACTCTTTGCGCATGTCCCGGCTCACTGAATTGATCGCTCAGGCAAAGGCAAACGATCCTGACCTCGGCAACGACTTGGAAAGTGAGTTCAAGGTGCTCTCCTCCCGCCGTTCCTTTGGCCTCAACTTCGAGCGACATACGCCCGAGAGCGTCGAGCTGCCCGGACGTCCCGTGCGCAAAGGCGACAAGGTCCATGTCTTGCCCACGCGGGGGTCTACAGCAAAGGGAGATCAGAGGCTCTGGAAGGTGGAAGGATTTGCAAAAGTCGCAGGCGTCCGACATGCAACGCTGCAACTGCTCGACGAAGCAGATGCGGAGACTGCATCGGTTCCGGTAGGAGATCTGGTGGTCGTAGCGGAATTCAAAGACTACATCTACCCCGGCCTCGTCAGTACCGGCAAAGTCGAGCGCGGCGGCGACAAGCCATACAACACCGTCATCAACGGCGAGAACTTCCATGTTCTCGAAGCCCTAACCTTCACCCACCGAGGCAAAGTCGATGTGATCTACATCGATCCGCCGTACAATTCTGGAGCTAAGGATTGGAAGTACAACAATGACTATGTTGAAGGCGAGGATTTATATCGTCACTCAAAATGGCTCGCAATGATAGAGCGACGGTTGCTTGTGGCGAAGGAATTGTTGAATCCATTAGATTCGGTGTTGATCGTTACAATTGACGAGAAAGAATACCTGCGGCTAGGGCTATTGTTGGAGCAGGTGTTCCCCGAGTCAGATGTCACAATGGTGAGCAGTGTCATCAATCCTGCCGGAGCAGGGCGAGAGGCAGACTTCTCAAGAACAGATGAATACATATTCTTCGTTCGGCTTGGTGGAGCAACGGTAGCTCCAGAGAGTAGAATGCAAGGAGAAACATCTGTGGTTTGGGACACTCTTAGGCGGAGTAGTCTTGCTGGTGCGCGCGGCAACAGAGGCCCAGGTGCATGTGGGCCAAATCAGTTTTTTCCTATCTATGTCAATCGCGAAACTGGCATCATTTCGGAAATCGGCGAACCACTACCAGAAAACGTGGCAGTGGAGGATGTCGTTAGCAGAGCTAGTCATGTAAGCGTTCTCCCGATTAGACCGGACGGAACGGAGATGAATTGGGGTATTACACCTACCGTCGCCAAACGCCTTCTGACCAACGGATACCTTCGTGCCGGTCGGGCCAAACCAAATGAACCACAAAAATATGTGATCAGCTACCTAACAGAAGGAATCGTCGAGGATATTGAAACAGGTGCTGCTATTGTGCGCGGGAGGAATCCGGATGGTACGGTGGATGCATTTTATCCTGCAGGGCGCGACAAGATGCCTACAACGAACTGGAACCGTCCTTCACATGATGCGCAACAGTACGGCACAAAAGTTGTGAATGCGCTGCTCGGAAATCGAAAATTTCCCTACCCGAAGTCTCTTTATGCAATAGAGGACGCACTTAGATTCTTTATAGGGGACAAGCACAATGCTGTAACCGTTGATTTCTTCGCTGGCTCCGGCACGACCGCTCATGCTGTAATGCGGCTTAATAAGCAAGATGGTGGTAATCGCCAGTGCATTATCGTGACAAATAATGAGGTTGCTGCAAAGGAGCAAGAGGCACTGCGAATAAAAAGTCTACGTCCAGGTGATACTGACTGGGAGAAATGGGGCATCTGTGACTACATCACCAAACCGCGTATCGCTGCAGCCATTACAGGCAAGACTCCGGATGGTGCCGACATAGTCGGTGAGTATAAATTCACGGATGAGTTCCCGATGGCCGAGGGGTTTGCCGAAAATGCGGAGTTTTTTACACTTACCTACGAGACCCCTGTCTCCGTTAGCCACAACAAAGCATTCGCTCGCGTGGCACCCCTTCTATGGATGCGTGCGGGGAGTCGAGGGAAGCGGATCAATGTGTTGCCGAAGGGCGGGTTTGAGGTGGTGGATGCGTATGGACTGCTCACAAATCTCGATCAGGCCGATGCGTTCTGTGATGCATTGAAGAAGACTCCCACGGCGCGAATCGCCTACATCGTGAGCGATGATGATCGGCGGTTTCAGTCGGTGGCGCGAGGGTTGTCTGCCACAGTCGAGGCGGTCAGGCTGTATGAATCCTATTTACATAATTTCCGATTTACATTTGGACGATAAACACTATGAAATTTACCCTCAAAGATTATCAGGATGAAGCGGTGAAGGATGTCTTGGACCGGCTCAAGAAGGCGCGTAAGCGCTGGCATGATGACAGCGACAAGCATGCGTTCTCGCTCACTGCGACGACCGGCGCCGGAAAGACCGTGATGGCCGCGGCGGTTTTTGAATCGCTTTTCTATGGCAATGACGACTACGAGTTTGAGCCCGACCCGGGCGCGGTCGTCATCTGGTTTAGCGATGATCCGTCGCTCAATGAACAATCCCGCTGGCGATTGCAGGAAGCATCCGACAAGCTCACGACCTCGCAGCTGGTGACGGTCGACAATTCGTTCGTCGGAGACAAATTCAAGCCCGGCAAAGTTTACTTCTTGAATACGCAGAAGCTCTCGAAAAACAGCCTGCTCGTACGCGGACACGACCCGAGCGATCCGGCGATAGAGAAGAGTCGCAGCCAGATGGTCATCCGGCCCGACATGCGCCAGTACTCGATCTGGGACGTGATCCAGAACACGATCGAAGATCCGGAGCTCACGCTCTATCTCGCGCTCGACGAAGCGCATCGCGGCATGAACGAGAACGGCGCAGCAGCGACCAATGGCAAGCAAACCATCATCAAGCAGCTCATCAACGGCACAGGCGGAGTCCCCGGCATTCCTGTCGTATGGGGTATCTCGGCGACGGTGCAGCGATTCAACGATGCGATAGCGAGCATGCAGGATCGCAGCACGCTGCCCAACGTCGTCGTCGATCCTAAGAAGGTGCAGGAATCGGGGCTACTTAAAGACACAATCAATCTCGACGTGCCTACCGAGACCGGAGACTTTTCTACTGTCCTCTTGCGCCGTGCGACGAGCAAGCTTCGCGAGATTTCGAAGACGTGGGATGAATACGCGCGACAGCAAAACGATATCGAGCGAGTACTTCCGCTTATGGTCTTGCAAGTGCCGAATTCGCCGGATCACAACGAGATCGGCATCTGGCTCGATACGATCTTCGACGAATGGCCAGAATTGCCGCGCGACTGTGTCGCAAATGTCTTCGGTGAGCACAATGCGGAAACATTCGGCGGCCACAGTGTCCCCTACATCACACCGGAGCGAGTACAAGAATCGGAATGGGTGCGCATCCTCATTGCCAAAGATGCGATCAGTACGGGGTGGGACTGTCCGCGCGCTGAAGTGATGCTGTCGTTCAGGCGCGCGACCGACAAGACGCACATCACACAGCTCTTGGGCCGCATGATCCGAACACCGCTCGCGCGTCGCATCCCGGGCAATGATCGCCTCAATGCCGTGGATTGTCTCCTGCCGCGCTTCGACAAAGGTTCTGTCGAGGCCGTGGTCACCGAGCTCATGACCGGCACCGAATCCGGTGAAGCACTGCCGGGCCGCCGTGTGCTCATCAATCCGGTTGCATTGCAGCCGAACCCGGACATTCCCGAAGATGCCTGGCAAAAATTCCTTTCGCTTCCATCGCAGACGCTTCCGAAGCGACATGTGCGGCCCATCAAACGACTGACCGCCTTTGCGCATGAACTGGCATTCGACGGACTTCTCAAAGGGGCCGGGCAGAAGGCGCATGCCGCGATGCACAAGGTGCTCGATGCCGCGCGCAAACGTTATGCCGACGACATCGCCAAGGCTCGCGAATCGGTCCTTACCGTGGAGGGGGAGACCGTTAAGGTCGATATGAAAACGCAGGGTATGACGTTTAACGATTTCGTCGAACGGGCCGACTTTGCGGTTATCGAGGATGCGTACCGAGTGACGGCGCGTGCAATTAGTCCTGATCTTACGCGGACCTACAGCGAACATGTCGCCGATCATATTGACACCGATGAATTCGAAGACTACGAAGATGCGCTCATGGAAGCGCACGTCATCGTGGCCGCGATGGGACTCGTCGAAGGTATCAAGATCGATGCTGAGGCTGCTGCAGAAAAGCTCTCGAACGAATGGCTCGCGGAATATCGCGTAAAGATACGAGATCTTTCGGATGAGCGACAAGAAATATACCGCGAGATACGCGAGATGAGTGTCGAGCCGCTTGATGTCGATCTCGCCCGACCCTCGATGTGGCTCCAGATGACGACCGCTCGTACTGCGACTGGTGCAGAAGAAGCGCTGCCGCGCTTTCCGAAGCACCTCTTATGCGACACTGAAAAGCGTTTTCCAACCGAACTCAACTCATGGGAGAAAAAAGTACTCGACACCGAGCTTGCCCGAAAGGACATCGTAGGATGGTATCGCAATCCCGCGCGAGCAAGCCAGGATTCACTTGGCATCACCTACGAAGATGCGGGCGACACGGATATAGTCCGGCCAGACTTCGTATTCTTCTCGCACCTGCCGAATGGAAAGATAGTCGCTGACATCGTCGATCCGCATGGAAGCCACCTCAGTGACGCGCTGCCGAAGATGAAAGGCATGGCAGCATATGCAGCGAAGAATACGGGAGTCTTCCGACGTATCGAGGTCTGTGCCGAGGAAGACGGCAGATTCCTCACTATCGATGTGACTGATGCTGCTGCGCGCAAAGCGATCCTAGCGGCCACGTCGATCCATGATGTGTATAAGAGTGAGTTTGCGATTAGTCGGGACAGGCACATTTAATTCAGAGGTAATGGGTAGTGCCCTGGTGGGGCGTGATCGACGTAAAGCAAAAATGACACTGTGCCGATTATGCGGGGATGAGCGATTCTAGCTCCCGTATACTGCTTTTTATCCATTCCTGTTGTTTTACGAGTTCGGAAAGCCAACCTATGGGGTCACAAAAGCGCGAGTGCGAAAAGACTGGACTACTCCAGTCTTTTCCGCTTTTGTGAAGACGGAGCGATGTGAGCTCAGTAGAGCGAACTGCGAGTCCGGGGCTGGAAAATTTCTGAGCGACGGCGATGAAATTATTGTTGCTCACGTGGATCACGTGCGCGAAGCGCTCCACATAGTATAGTTCCCCCAATGAAATCTGATTACGCTGCATCGCTTGCACATCTCAAAAAAGACCCGCATTTCGCCCCGCTCATCAAAAAATACGGCCTACCGGAGATCGACCGCTACCACGGGAAGATCGATGTATTCCATGCGCTCCTGCGTTCCATCATCTACCAGCAACTTTCGGGCAAGGCAGCAGCGACCATTCTTGGACGCGTTGAGACACTTTTCCCCGACAATAGACCGATGCCGGAAACATTGCTCAAAATCCGCGCACCGCGATTACGCAAAGCCGGACTTTCAATGCAAAAGATCGGCTACGTACGCGATCTCGCTCTGAAGATCATCGACGGCACGGTCGATCAGCGAAAATTCTCAAAAATGACGAGTGATGAGATCATCGAACATGTAACCGCAGTCAAGGGTATCGGTGAGTGGACCGCACACATGCTCCTTATTTTCTCTCTGAATCGACTCGACATATTACCCACGGGTGACCTCGGCATCCGCAAAGGATTCCAGTCGGTATACGGACTCAAGAAATTGCTGACTGCGAAGGAAATGGAAAAACTCGCACGAGACTGGCGTACACACGCATCAGTCGCCGCATGGTATCTGTGGAGAGTCGCGGATGAAAGAAAGACAAACAAGGTAGTATAATCTGCACATGTCATTTGAAGATACTTTTCTCGACAAAGTCGATCGTGACAGACGACGAGAACGACGCGTACATCAGGAAGCTTTGAACATGAGAATTGAATTACCTCCGATAATCAAAGCTGCTCATGTGCGAGTCAAGAATGAGGTATTTTCAAACAAAGAATATGCAGTCCAAGCACCGGAATTTGTTGGCATCTATGGAGAGCAAAATGTGAGGAACGACATGGCAGAAGTTCTCCGATTGAAAAACTTATTCCGAAAAGAGCAAACTCCAGAACAAAAGAATTCCCAGATCCAAGCGGAGGTACTGGAGGGAATCATGTTGATGCACTCTGAACTCAGTAATTGGCTCGGAGATGCACATACGATGAAGACTTCACTTTACGATGATTACAAGAATAAGACCGACATGTTCGCAGAATGGTATTCCCACGAAATGGGCTCACGCGTGCTTGCTCTCGGTATCGATGTGACATTCAGCAGACTTGCAGTGGAAAATAAACTTTTTCAGATCAAACGAGAAATCGACGCTGGCGAACTCGGAAAGATAAGGTACTTCAAGGACACACGAGGGGATTTCATGGGAACCCGTAATAACATTCCCCGCGTGATCATCGGAGTAAGACCGCAGGCAGTCGAGGAACTCGCTACATTATGGATGAATAATAATAACAAGGTACTCGCTTCACATCCGATTCAGCGCATTATTGTAGATGAAATACATACCCAGCTTATTGCCATGCTCGCTTACGCGGAACGACGCTCAAAAGATGCCCCTGTTCGCGCATACAAACAGGCGCTCAGTATCATCGAGAACCTGAAACAGGAGAAATCTTTGATGCCATTGGAAAGTCCCGAACAAGATGTGGTTGCAGAGGAAATTGCCGCCGGATCAAAAAATATTTTCAGGTAGACCAAAAAGAGATGTTACTTCGCATTGAACGCCGTGCTGACCGGCGAACCATCGGCGGCAACGACAACCATATCCTTGTGGAAATTGAAGATCTTGTCGCCATTGTCAACATAGATGAGAACCTCATAGCGATTCCCCGCCTTTGTCGCACGCAAAAGTGGCACACTGCCGGACGTCGCACTTGCGGGGAACAGTCCCGCACCGAGAATCACCCCATCGGTATCTTTGACCGCGACCCAACTGCGCTTCGCAAGCGTCATCGAGCTAATGTCGATTGACCGACCAGCCGGTTGATCGGCAACCGAGATCGTCTCACCCATTGATCCGGTGGTGACTATTCCCGCTGCAGAAAATTCTGCTCCGCTTGTTACCACATCGCTTGAACTCGTTGCAGATGAGGTCGTCGCCGAGTCCTCACCTCCCGCTACGACCGGAGAGATCGTGTCCTTACGATGGATCGCATAGGTCACCGCCACGATCGCGACAAGCACGATCGCGATGCCCGAAAGCCAGTTACGAACGATATTATTACTAGGATCCGCATTCTTATTTTCCATATTCCGACAATTATTTAAATAATATTCAAATGCTGGCTGCAGTGTAGTACATAGCGCTATTCTGTCAAAAACACTTCTGCACAGGCCTGTCGTATGTAGGACATATGTAGGACATCGGATGTCCTACATTCAAAAGTTCAATCCCATGCGTATATGTGGAATCGATTCGTCTTATGCAAGCACGACACTGTCGATATCTGACACAGAAATCGCTCCTTCGCGCAGAATCTTCGCCGTACCGTCGGAGGCGTCCACAATGGTCGATGGTGTACGCGACGGTAATACTCCTGCATCTATTGCAAGATCGATCAATGACGCCTCCGCTCCGAATTGCATAACGATTTCATCGATCGTTCGAGCCGGAATCGCTCCGCTTACATTTGCGCTCGTTGTCGTGAATGGTCTGTCGAACGCTTGTGCGAGCGCACTGCAAAAATCATTGTCAGGAATACGGATGCCGAAGGTGTCGATGTCTCGTGCAATACCTGTATTACTCTCTTCGTATTTTTTGAGAATCAATGTTAACGGACCGGGCAAAAAATGCTCCGCTAATTTTTGTGCAAGCGGATTCATTTCTCCATACCGAGCGGCCATGGCAACGTCGGCCACAATTGCATGCATTGGTTTCTTCTCGTCTCGTCCTTTGATCGCATAGATTTTAGCCACCGCCTCGTCCGAGAGCGCGTCAGCCCCCAGGCCATATAACGTGTCGGTCGGATACAAAATAACGCCTCCAGAGGCCAATAGAGCGGCTGCACGGGGCACGGCAGCAGGGTCAGATACCAAAAGGCGTTCCATGGGTCAATACTACCTAAATCCGGCACTATTTGATATACTGCCATCCGTTCGGGCGGTTAGCTCAGTTGGTAGAGCGTCTCATTGACGTTGAGAAGGTCACAGGTTCGAATCCTGTACCGCCCACAGATCGAGCATAGCGAGAGCTGTGGGCGGTAAGCAATGTGCCTGCGCACATTGCGGCAGGATTCGAAAGGCACAGCGATGCCGAGTCAGCAGACGAGGTCGCGAGCCAGGGTCGTGGAAATTTCCGAGCGACGGCGAGGAAATTATCCCTGACCGATTCCTGTACCGCCCACTATTTTTACTCCTCCTCATCCGCGATAAACCCGCCCGCTTGGATACTCCAAAGTTTCTGATAGAGGCCTCCTTTCCCGAGAAGCTCATCATGCGTACCATCGGCGACGACAGTGCCGTTCTCTAAGACGATAATGCGATCCATATGCATGATGGTCGAAAGTCGGTGCGCGATGACGAGTACCGTCTTGCCTTCCATCAAGGTCTTCAACGAATCTTGTATCAGCGATTCTGATTCTGAGTCGAGTGAGCTCGTCGCCTCGTCGAGGACGAGAATCGGCGCATTCTTCAGAATTGCCCGCGCAATCGCAATGCGCTGACGTTCGCCGCCGGAAAGCTTCACACCGCGTTCACCCACGAAGGTGTCATACGCTTCCGGCAAAACAGAAATAAATTCATGGCAATGTGCCTTGCGCGCCGCTTCGTAGACATCCTCATCGCTCGCATCGCGCCGACCATAGCGGATATTTTCGAGCAGTGTTCGATGGAAGAGTGTCGGCTCTTGGGGGACGAAGGCGATCGCGTTGCGGAGGCTCTCTTGCGTCACTGCGGCAATATTCTGTCCGTCGATCTCGATCACACCGCTCGATACGTCATACAGGCGCAACAAGAGCTTCGTGATTGTCGTCTTGCCCGCTCCCGAAGCGGCCGACGAGCGCGACTTTTTGCATGCTTCGGACAGAAAGATTGAAGTCATGAAGCACCGGCTGCTCCTTCCTGAAATAAAATTCGACGTTCTTGAATTCGATCGTTGCGTCGGTCACCGCGATGTCCACCGCGTTCGCACTGTCCTGTATGCCATGCGGCTCATCGAGGATCGTCGACATTTCTTCGGCGTCGGCGAGCGCATCGTAAAACCGGCGCAACTGCTGCGTGATGCCGCCCAGAAGATCGAACGTACCCATCAAATATGTTTGTATGAGCACAAAATCTCCGATCGTCAGCGCTCCCTGTTGCCAAAAATGTACCGCACCAAAAAGAAGCACCACATTGATGATGACGATGAGAAGCCCTTGTGCGCCCCACACGTATTCTGCGAAGAGCCATGAGCGTAGCTGAGCTCGCGTCCAGCGGCCAACGTACTCCTTGAGGCGATTATGTTCGTGAGTCACACCCGAAAAGAGCGCGATGGTGCTCTGGTTTCCGATCGCATCAGCGATGGCACCCCCCAGCTTACTGTCCTGGTCTGCACGTTCCATGCGCAGTGGTCGGTGTTTGCGTGAAAGATATATCTGTACGAATACGAACAAGATCGACCATCCTCCGAGAATGACTCCCAGTGTATGATTGTGGAAGAACAAGATCCCGATCGCACCCAGTGCGAAAAGCGCCGCGGGGAAAAAGGTCATGACGATCGAATCGAAGATTGACTCGAACGCGTTCCCATACTTATTGACCCGACGTGTCAGCGTGCCGGCGAATTGCGACGAAAAGAATTGATGCGAATGCCTGATGAGATACTCGAACGACGATGTCGTAAGGTTTGACATCGCTTTGATCTCAAGAACCGAGATATTCCACATCTCGATACGATAGGAAGCCCATCGCAAAAGCATGACGACCCCGATAATCATGACGATCACAAAGAGCTGGTGCACCACGACCGCACTCGTGTTCGTCCCGACAAGGGTGTTGAACATCTGCCGCATATACAGTGGAATGACGAGACTGCAGACCTGCGCACCGGCCGCTCCGATGAGAATGAGGACAAAACGAAAAGGTTGTCGGATGACCTCGCGGCCATACAGACGTAAGATCGATCCGGCGCGGTTTTTCGCCTTACTGGTGCCTTGAGATTCCATAAACGCCTATTATGCGCTATAAATCAACGATGTGCATCCTTGTTATAGAAACATCCTGGGAGCCCGTAAAAGGACTTCGTCCTCACGGAGCGAGCGAAACCGCATATCACATATGAAAATATTAGGCATAGAGACATCATGCGATGAAACTGCTGTCTGCATTATCGATGGACAGGGCAACTTCGGCACTGACTTCAAGTTTGAGATCCTCGGCAATGCGCTCTATTCGCAGATCGCGATCCACGCACCATACGGCGGTGTCTTCCCCAATCTCGCCCGCCGCGAGCACGCGAAGAATCTCGTTCCATTGCTTACGCAAGCACTCGAACAAAGCTTTCAGCTCTCAGGTTTCAGCGTTCAGGAAAAACCAGGAAATTCGAGTCCTACTGAAAGCTGGCAGCTGAAAGCTGAAAGCGTACGCGTCGTTCTTGAGAGAGAGCCCGAGCTGTTAGAACAACTCGAGAATTTCTTAGCGAAATATCCGAAGCCTGCCATTGATGCGATCGCAGTGACCTATGGTCCCGGGCTTGAGCCTGCGCTATGGGTCGGTGTGAATTTCGCTCGTGCACTGAGTATCGTCTGGGATATCCCGCTCGTTGCCGTCAACCATATGGAAGGTCATATCATGATGTCGATGATAAAACAGCGAGAAGTGATCAGTGGTCAGAAATCATTGGACAGAGAGACAAAAGTTTTACAAGAATCTACTGATCACTATTCACTGTCCACTATCAACTTCCCCCTTCTTTCGCTTCTCATCTCGGGCGGGCACACCGAGCTCGTACTCTCACGGGAATGGCAACAATACGAAGTGATCGGTCAGACGCGGGACGATGCGGTCGGTGAAGCATTCGACAAAGTCGCCCGTCTAGTCGGGCTTCCCTATCCCGGCGGTCCAGAGATCAGTCGGCTTGCTGCACAAGCGCGCATACTTCCCCAAGACGAAGCCTCGGGGATCAGCTTCACACCACCCATGCTCCACAGCGGCGATCTCGATTTCTCGTTCTCCGGTATAAAGACGGAGGTGCGAAAGTATGTCGAGTCTCTGGAACGAAAGGCGCAGCGAGGCTCAACCTCGCTCGCGAGGTTGAACCTCGCTGGAGGTCTCAACAACGAAACCAAGGGTGCGGTTGCGCGCGCGTTCGAAGACGCAGTTGCAAAGGTACTCATAGCGAAGACTCTGCGTGCCGTTGACGAATTCGATATCCAGACGGTCATCGTCGGCGGCGGAGTTTCTGCCAATACCTACATTCGCCTTCGCCTCGCCGAAGCTTTAGCGGAGGCAGGCCAAGTGAAGCTTCTTGTCCCCCCGCCCGATCTCGCGACCGACAACGCGGTCATGATCGCACTTGCCGGCTATTTCCATGCCATCAAAAAAGATTACGCCGACCCGGCGACATTGCGCGCCAATGGCAATCTGAAGCTCGCATAAATAGTGCCCGTACCGGTATCGACCGGTACGGGCTTTTTTCAGATGAAATGTCGACGCTTCCGCGCCTCTTCGACCTGATGCAAAAGTTCTTGTGAAGAATACGTCCTTCGTTCGATCGACATCCAGGGCGAGTAGGTTTGATTCATCCATGGCGTGCAAGTGCGCATCCAGCCGACGTACGGCATCACTTCGGCGGTTTTGGGATCGATACGAGTATAATGCACGACCGTACAATTTTTGATCTTCCCGTTCCGTTCATGATGGATGGTGGAAAAATCTTCCGGCGTCATGTGATGAATGATCGCGTCAATGGCCCGCATTGAGTGGCCATGATTGACAACGCATACGTCGGTCTCGGGCCCGACTCGATGAAGCGTGTCGAAGAACCCCCGCATACGTTCTTCCACATCCGCGAATGATTCTCCGCCGTCAGGTGTAAAGTTGTACGGATCGAGAATATGTCCGCGATTTTTGATGCCGTCAAGATATTCGCTTCGTTCTTTCGGAGTCATATCTTCCATGACTCCGGTCGCGCGTTCGCGTATCCTGTTCTCGACGAACCACTTCGCCCCGGGAAGGTCGAGAAGGCCCGCCGTTTCTTTAGCGCGAACGAAACTTGATACGTACCAATGTGAAAATGCAAACGGCTGCACGCGCAACCATTCCCCCGTCGCAATCGCCTGAGAACGGCCTAGTCCCGTCAGTCCGGCGAGTGCTGACGGAAAGTTAATGATGTCCGCCAACAAAGCTGGATTTTCCTCGTGTGCAGCCTTCACAGCGGCATTACGCTCCGATTGTCCGTGACGGACGACGACAAGATTCTTCGGCAACATGTCTCTTTTCTCCCGTTTCAGAGGTCTTCTATTTCGACTCTACTATACGCTTAAAATAAGTCCAGATTATGCCAAAATGCCGTCATGGAGCCACCAAAGAACATCCTCGAAGTTTTCCTCGCACCAACGACAATCTAAAGCATGCCACGTGAGCCAACCCGGCTTTTACGTGGCTTTCCGCGTGAGCAGAAGGTTTTTACGCGGCTCGCCGCGTGGGACGTAAAGTCGCTTCGCGACCACGTTCTTTATGCGGGTTTGCCCACGCGTAACGTTACTCACCACTGTTGAACGCTGTATACTTCGCCGCCATTTCCCACAATAGCGTGAGTTCGAAGGGTTTCGAGAGAAAATCATTCGCTCCTGATTCACGGGCCATGTCCTCCGCGTTGGGGTATGCCGTGAGGAGGATGATAGGAATGTGCTTTGTCCGCGGATCTGCTTTGAGTTCGCGCGCAACATCACGCCCGTCTTGGCCAACCAGCGAGACATCGAGACAGATCAGATCAGGCGAAATATTCCTTACAAAATCAATGCCCGGGTATGTCTCGGATATATGCACTTCGTACTGCTTGAGTTCGAGCGCCTGTTGCAAGACAAAGAGGATGCCCGTATTGTCGTCGATAACTAATACTTTTTTCTTCTCCGAGACGACCCTCATAGAGTAATTGGTTCGCTCGCCGTATGTGTCGGTAGCTCAAAGAAGAATGTCGATCCCTTACCCGCCTCGCTTTTGACCCCGATCTGTCCATGGTGTTGCACCACAATGGCCGCCGATATATAGAGTCCGATTCCGAGTCCGGCGAAACTTTGCCCATTCTCATTGCCGACCTGGAAGAATCGCTCGAAGATCTTGTTTTGATGACTCTTCGCGATACCGATGCCGAAGTCAGTGATTCGGACGCACACATTTCCCCGCACGTTCGAGAGCGTGACGTCGATCTTATCGGCGACCGGAGAATACTTGATCGCGTTGGTGATGAGGTTGATGAACACCCGACTAATACTATTACGATCTCCGCTCACCTGTGCATGTGTCGCTCCGGTGACCACGATCGTATGTTGCGGCGAGAGTAATTGGCAGCTTTTGACGATCTCGATCACCAGTGCATCAAAATCAAATACCCGTTCCTCGAGCACGAATTTATCCGCTTTGATCTTCGAAACATCGAGAAGATCGGTCACTAGTTTCGTCAATTGCTCGATCTGCTGACCGATCGTCGAGAGATACTCGACCAATGTTGTATCCGCGCTTTTTTTGTATCGTATCTGGAGAATCTGTATGAGCGTCTTGATGGTCGTCACCGGAGTCTTGAGCTCATGGCTCGCCATGCTCATGAAGCTATCGTTACGCTGTTGCAGCACGCGCTGTTCGGTAATATCCTGCATCGCGAGCAAGATCAATTCCTCGCCCTTTTCACTTTGCAGGAGTCGTCGACCGTTCAGCAACATCACGTTTGATCCGACAATCGGAAAATCAAACGTGATCTCAAGATCATTGAATGACGATTTTTGCGGCAGGATCTTTTCAAGCGCTTCGCGCAGTTGCGGCGTATCCCATCGCCGATTCTTTAACTCGTACACGAGCGTCCCCTCTGTTTCTTTCGCCGTGATGGAAAAGGTCCGATAGAACGCTTCATTGGCGCTCTTCACGCGCAAGCGCTCATCCAATACCAAGAGCGGTTCCCGCATGGTCCCGAGAATCCCCTCCGCGTACGAGAGAGACTGCTCGCGCTCTCTATTTGCGATCTCCCGCCTTTCTTTCTCTTTGTTTTGAAATGCAAGCTCTATGTCGGCAATAGCTAGTTCCGCGGCCCGCTTCTCTTTCTCCCCCGTTTGGAAGATGAGTTCCTTGTTGGCTATGAAGAGCTCCGCCGCACGTTTCTCTTTCTCATCGTTCTGATATGCAAGCTCCACGTTCGCAATACCCAACTCGGCGGCGCGTTTCTCCTTTTCCTTGTTCTGGAAAGCGAGCTCCTTGTTGGCTATGAAGAGCTCCGCGGCACGTTTCTCTTTCTCGGCATTTTGGAACGCGAGTTCTTCGTTGGCGATGATGAGCTCCGCCGCGCGCTTTTCTTTGACTTTGTTCTGATAGGCGAGCTCCTTGTTCGCGACCATGAGTTCCTCGGCACGCTTCTCTTTCTCGTCGTTCTGATAGGCGAGTTCGATATTCGCGATGAGCAATTCGGCCGCCCGCTTCTCTTTCTCTTTATTCTGGAATGCGAGTTCTACGTTCGCGACCAATAGCTCAGCCGCGCGTTTCTCTTTTTCTTTATCTTGATAGGCAAGTTCGATGTTCGCGATATCTAATTCTTCGGCTCGCTTTCCTTTTTCGGTATTCGCGATGCCGAGCTCTGCTGCCCGCTTCCCCTTTTCTTCTTTTTGAAAAACGAGCTCTTTGCGCGCGGTTATCAATTCATCCTCATCAGTTTTTTTTATTTTCATCACACGTTCTTATCGCGAAGACCTGCTATTACTATGACTATACCTCACGGCGAGAGTGCGAGAGTGCGAGAGTGCGAGAGTGCCTATATAGTGGGCATCATTCATTAAGATGGGGTGAACGGCCTGAGATTCTTTTCAAAATACTGCTTCCACTATTGTAGTCTCTATGTCGTTGTAACGCTCATCAACCTTCGGCCTCGTTCATAAATAATGTGCTCACTGCGGTGAGCAGTAAGGACGTGGCACAAGGGCAACTGTCACAAATAATGGGTACATTATTTGCGGAAGAGCCCTTAGCCTGTGGCCGTATGGGGTATTCCTGTGCTAAAGTGACGCAATGGAGCCGTCAAAGAACATACCGGAGGATTTCCTCAAGCCGTATAATTCTCTCGAAAAAGAGGGGGAGATATTGTCGTTGTGGGAATCAAGCGGTTACGCCAATCCGGACGTCTGTGTCGAAAAAGGCGTCACGGCCGTTGATGCCGAGACGTTTTCAATAGTTCTTCCGCCGCCAAATGTGACCGGCACATTGCATATGGGGCATGCCGCAATGCTCGCGATCGAAGACATCCTCATCCGTTATCATCGCATGAAGGGCTACAAGACATTGTGGCTCCCCGGCACCGACAGCGCAGCAATCGCCACGCAGTCCAAAGTCGAAGAGGCACTCTACAAGGAAGAGAAAAAAACACGCCACGACATCGGCCGCGAGAATCTCTTAGCACGTATCGATATTTTCACCGAGGCGAGCAAGGCGATCATCATCGACCAGACCAAGCGCATGGGTAGCTCACTCGATTGGAGTCGCTACGCCTATACGATGGATGCACCGCGTTACAAAGCGGTCATGACCGCCTTCGTACGCATGTACGAGAGCGGGCTGATCTATCGCGGAGACCGCATCGTCAACTGGGATCCGAAATTACAAACGACCGTTTCTGACGAAGAGATCGAATACAAAGAGCAGACCGATCCCTTCTTCTATATGCAATACGGACCGTTCCAGATTGCGACCGTCCGTCCGGAGACGAAGTTCGGCGACAAGTACGTCGTCATGCATCCCGACGACGAACGGTACGCGCAATATGAACATGGCGAACAAATCGAGCTTGAATGGATCAACGGCCCGATTACGGCGACCATCATCAAGGACGAAGCGGCCGACATGGAATTCGGCTCGGGTGTCATGACGATCACACCAGCACACAGTTTGGTCGACTTCGAGATAGCGCAGCGACATGGTCTCGATATCGAACAAGTCATCGACGATCGCGGCATCCTCCTTCCGATCGCGGGAGAATTCGCGGGGACTCACATCAAGAAAGCGCGACCGATGATTGTCGAAAAGATGAAAGAGAAAGGTCTACTTGTGCGTGTCGACGAAAAATATGTGCACAACGTGGCGACCAACAGCCGCGGCGGCGGCATGATCGAGCCGCAGATCAAACGTCAGTGGTTCGTCGGCGTAAATCGTGAATTTACGATCCCTCATTCAAAGATTCCCGGAATCGCATCTGGCTCGACGACTACATTGACTGCGCTCATGCGCGCGTCGGTCGCTAGTGGATCTATTCAGATAGTTCCAGAACATTTTGAAAAAATCTATTCCCATTGGGTTGATAACCTGCACGACTGGTGCATCTCGCGACAGATCTGGTTCGGACATCGGGTTCCGGCATGGACTAAAGATGGTGAGATCAAAGTTTCTATCGAGTCTCCCGGCGAAGGATGGGAACAGGACTCGGACACGCTGGATACATGGTTCTCATCAGGTTTGTGGACTTTTTCAACTCTTGGTTGGCCAGATGATACTTCTGACCTGAGGACATTTCACCCGACGTCTGTCCTCGAAACCGGATACGACATCCTTCCGTTCTGGGTAGCACGCATGATTCTCATGAGCGCATTTCTTATGGGCGAAATCCCATTCCATCAGGTATATCTCCATGGAATGGTGCGCGACGGCCAAGGTCGCAAGATGAGCAAATCGCTCGGTAACATCATCAATCCGCTCGACATGATCGAGAAATACGGCGCCGACGCGACGAGGCTAAGCCTCGTCATCGGCGCACAGATCGGCAACGACCTGAAACTTTCTGAAGACCGCGTCCGCGGCTACAAACATTTCGCGAACAAAGTCTGGAACATCACGCGGTTCGTTCTCGAATCTATCGAATCTCGAGTTGGTCCCTGGGATTCCACCGTCCTCAATGACGAAGATGAAGAAAAAGTCCGCGAGGCACATCGTCTTGCTGCCGATGTCTCCAAGCACCTCGATTCATTCCGACTCGATCTCGCCGCCGATCTCGTCTATCACTTCGTCTGGCATCGCTTTGCCGATGAGATTATCGAAGAGAGCAAGGCGGTGCTGAAAGGTAACGACCCGGCACTCCGCACTTCCAAGCAACGCATGCTCTACGAAATACTCATCATTTCTCTCAAACTCTTACATCCTTTCATGCCGTTCGTCACCGAAGCAATCTGGCAGAAATTACCTGCCCTGAGCAGCGTCGAAGGGCCTGAAAAAGAGAGTGACCTGCTGATGGTCGCGAAATGGCCCCAACTTCGCTAAAGCTACGCGGAGCAAGCCCAAAAACGCGATATACTAACATGATGTCGTCCGACATACTTTCCATTCTCGCTGCCATAGCCGGCGGCATAGTGCCCGCACTCGTATGGTTATGGTTCTGGTTACGCGAAGATAGCCGACACCCCGAGCCGCGTCGCCTTATCGCGCTCGCCTTCATCGCCGGTATGTGCACGGTTGCAATCGCAATCCCCATCGAACAATTCGTTGCTCTCTTCATTCACAACCAATTCTTCACTTTCACCGCATGGTCCGCCATCGAAGAGACACTTAAATTTATCACCGCACTTGCGGTCATCTTCTGGCGCAGAGATTACGATGAGCCGGTCGATGCGGTCATCTATATGATCTGCATTGCGCTCGGCTTTTCGGCCGTTGAAAATGCACTCTTCCTCTGGAATCCGTCGCTCTCAGGCACAACGCTCGTGCAGGAAATTATTACCGACAACCTTCGTTTTGTCGGCGCGACTTTGATCCACGTACTTTCATCTGCAACCATCGGCGTCTCGCTCGCACTTGCATTCTACAAACCGCGTACGGTGAAAATCCTCTATGCACTTTCCGGAGTTATCCTCGCCATCCTTTTGCATAGCGCGTTTAACTTTCTTATACTACATACACCGCAGGCAGATATGCTGCGCACGTTCGTCTTCGTCTGGATCGGTGTCGTGGTGCTTCTCGCCGCGCTTGAATTCGTGAAGCGCATTCATCCACACCGCGCCAGAAGGTAGTGTTCAATTGTAAGGTATACTAAGGAGCATACATCATGAAAAAATCATCTTTCTTTTCACGTATCACCGGAGCAGACCAAGAAACGGACGCCGAATACTTCGGTACGATTCCCGGTTCGCAATCAGATCATGACGATGCAGACCATCGCACCCACATCAGTCCGCGAGCGCAAGATTGGAATGCGACCACCGACGATGCCCAAGGCGAGCTTGCAGTCGATGTCTACCAGACGCCCGACGCGATCGTCATCAAAGCCTTGATCGCCGGCGTACAGCCAACCACCGTCGATATCGCCCTGACACGCGAAATGATCACCATCAGCGGCTCGCGCGAAGATGAGCGCGAAGTCGAAGACGACGGCTACTTCCAGCGTGAGCTCTACTGGGGCTCGTTCTCCCGCACGATCCTTTTGCCCGAAGAAGTCGATGTCGACATGGCCGAAGCCTCCGAGAAGCACGGCATCCTCACCATCCGCCTCCCCAAGATCAACAAGAAGCGACAGACGAAACTGAAGGTGCGGACGAGGTAAAATAAGGTCGGTCTTTGGTAGCAACCAAAGACCGACCTTCGTTATTTGCCGCTATCAACTTCAGCCGATGCGGGAAACCGCGGCGATTGTGTTCAGTCTGCGATGGCGCGTGTCATGTTTTCTCGCGCTCTCGCCTCGAAGAGTAATCGGAACGGCCTCGTGTGAAATAGTAACGGCCGTCCGAGCATGCTTCGAAAGAAGCTCCGCCTGCCAGCATCGTACTCGACGTCACTCAAATGGTTATACTCGAAACGGATGAGTCTCGTGTTATACGAAAAGGTCGAATAATCCGCACCAAGCCCCGCAGCCAAGTCGACGTCGGCCATAACCTGTTCGTCATGATCCGTAAGCCCGCCACGGTGTTTGGTCGCGAGAATCAATCGCCCGACCCGATCGCAGAAAGCTGCGTCCTGATAATGCACAGGAAGCCGATGACCCGCCAATTCGGCGCTCCGGTCTTCGTTATCATGAGCGGCTGAGTCGTAAATCGAATCATGATATAGCAGCGCAACTTTGATAGCGAATGGGTCGAAGGCTCCGTGGTGCACAGCATCGAGAATGTCTATGCAATGTAAGACGTGACCTCCGTCGTGATAGTGCCTTCCGTCACCGTAGTAAAACGAGATAAGCTCGTTCACGCTGATTTCGTCGCCACGAAGAACTTCGCTGGCGAATGTCCGAAAACGTTCCTGGGTCATAATATCTCCTTTCTCTGTTACCTGTGATGAAGATGCCATAAGCGAATCGATCGTGCAAGCTGGTATCTATTTCCGAGTTACTTCTTGGTCAATTCATGCAGCGCGCAGTATTCGCAATCCGGCGTCTCGCATTTCTTGTCCCAGAATGCGAGCGTGTAAATTTCATTTGGGACGCGTTCGATCGTCGATTTGAGCTCGGCAACCGCCGCTTCGTCGAATGTAGGACATCGGATGTCCTACATTAAATTCGAGAGTGGCTCCCATATTCGCTATCACTTCTGTGTGTTGTGTACCGCTGATAAGGTCGGTAATTATACGCTCTTGTCGATTCCGCGAACCGAGTACATCACGAAGCAGGTCAGTATCCAGTATTGATGGAAAATTCTTCTTGCCCACATAATCGGAGAAACTGCTCCAACGATATTCATACAATGTATGGAGTGCTTTTGGTATGTCTTTGATTGCTCCGTCTCTCCATTCTGGCATCGAGAGATCAAGAGAATTCAAGTGAATATAAAACGGAATATAGAGAAAGTGGGCATCGGTCTGTATATGCACTTTTTGATATTTTCCCTGCCATAGTGCCCCTGACCTTTCATATTTTTCATTGAAAAACTTTGAATAACCCATGCCAACCTTCTGTGCAAAAAGTGAGAGATTCGCGAGATCATCATCAACGGGCGAAACGAGAAGGTGGTAATGATTCGGCATCAGGCACCACGCGTGAATACGCACCAGAGGAGATCGCTCATGCCCAACGGGATACATATGTCCCCGGCGAAATGAGATATAGTTCGGCGCGCTGTACGCATCATTCAACACATACAGGTCATGCACGAAACGCGCACGATCCCCGTCGTCAAGGAAAACCTCTCGTTTTTCTACTCCGCGATTGCAAATATGAAATAGCTCCATAGACCCCTTACAAGGGTAATCATATCACGAGCCGTCGAATGTGGGACAAATGTAGGACATCCGATGTCCTACATTCCTGAAAAAGACGATGGCGATTTATTTTAAAGTCGTCATTTCATGCAGCGCGCAATACTCGCAATCCGACGTCTCACATTTTTGGTCCCAGAACGCAAGCGTGTAAATCTCATTTGAAACACGTTCGATCATCGATAAGACAAGAAAAGGCACCCGCCGGTCGAAACCAGTGGGCGCCCTTGTTTGATGCGAGTTACCGCTATCAAGCAGCGATGCCAAAGCCCTCAAGCGTTGCCTTAGCGACACGCCTGCCGAGCTCCTCGTTGTGGAAGCGCATAGCATTGATGTGCGGACCACTGCCGAAGAAACCATTTCCGGCGGAGAAGCCGTGCACGTGGCCGCCCTTGATGGCTTCGAGCACTTCTTCCTTTGTCCAACTGTAGAATCCATTGGCTGGATTCCGCACCTCCTTCGTCTGTCCTATGAGCAAGAAGAAGCTGGCCTCTTCCTTGAGATCGGCGAACGACAGCGGCTGGTTGTTGTAGTATTTCCAGACGTTGCCGCGTTGGATCAGTTCGATCCACGACTCCTCGGCACTGGTCGAGCCGTCTTCCTTGAACTTGACGTCGTAAAACGGCCACGGGGAACCGTCGTCACGACGCGCATGCATGCGAGAGTAATCGATGCGACCGACGGTCATCTCCTGCTTGCCCCGTTTGTTCTGGAAATGCACGCGCACCTTGTCGCCTTCCCAGAACGGCGTCAGGGGCAGGTCACCGAGCCGTACTTGTTTGACGCTAAACACACCGTTCACATCGCGCATTGCAGCGTCGCGGCGTTTTTCCTCATCCTTGTCGACCATCTCGATTGACCAATCACCGGGGATGATACGACCGTCCGGAAGCCAGACCGACACCGCGCCTTTACGGTGATAGACGCCGGGTGGGTGCGCAAAAACCGGTGCACGCCCCTCGTAGATGATCGCGTCATAAAAACCGCAGACGACGCCTTTGGTGCCGTCGGGGACATCCTTGTAGGTATCCGTCCATGCACGACGTTCTGGATCGACATTGAAGACGACTTCATCGCCGATCTGCAAAAGTTCCGTGAGAGTCATCATTGTTGTGACCTCGCTTTGAGTGGGATGTATGACAAATAACAATATGCGGAGTCATCCCAAAACTCCAACTGGGCGATAGTATATCACTTAAATATATAATGTCAATGCCGAATCAATCTCCTATTTCCTCGTCATTTCATGCAGCGCGCAATACTCGCAATCCGGCGTCTCGCATTTCTTGTCCCAGAATGCGAGGGTGTAGATTTCATTTGAAACGCGATTGATCGTCGTCTTGAGCTCAGCGACAGTTGCTTCGTCATACAGGAAGGTGTGTTCAACGGTCTTACCGGAAGCGTCGGGCTCGATGAATTCGAGTGACAATCTGCTCGGCCGTTGCATTTGGGCGAGCTCCATGAGAATGCAATAAAAATCGAGCTGGCGTTTGTAATCCCCCGTCGCATTCTTCGTATTACCTTCGAGTTCGTTGCGACTCTTATGTTTCCCCGTCTTGTAATCGATCACACGGACGGAATCGTCGCCATTGAATTCGATCACGTCGATCAGCCCGCGCAAAAGGATGCGTTCGGGCTTCTGGCCGGTAAGCGACATATAGACTTCGAATTTCTTCTCGCAGATCGCACGGAATTGATAAATGTCTTTATTGCGTTCATACCAATCGGTGAGCGCACGTATACCTTTCTTCTGTGCATCGATATAGGAGCTCGGCGTGAAGCCTTGTGCTTCGATCGAGACCTGGAGATATTCCAAAAGCGTAGCGAGCGGTTGGTAGTGTTGCGAGGAGGTAGAGAGGTCGCGAAAAAGTCGTAGCGCGTTGTGTAGTGCATTACCATAAAGCGAGCTTGGTGTCGGCTTCTCGGGCACGCGCACCAAGTTGCGATAGAAATATTTCCACGGACAATCGAGATAATTATTGAGAGCGGTCGCGGAGATCCCCTGCTCGACGAACGCGTCGACCAGGAATGAATGATCACTCATCGAATGCTCCGTCGGTGCCTTGAGCGCGAAGACATGTTCCGGCGTGACACTCGCTTCGAAGCTTTCCGTCGGGATACGGGTAATGAGCGCAGGATCGATTTCCATCATAAATTGCGCGATCGTACTTTCTCGACTTCGCGTGCTTGAGGTGACGCCAAATGAGACCGACACGTAGAGCTTCGCGCGCGTGAGCGCTACATAGAAGAGTCGACGTTCGTCTTCGATATCTGATTCTGATGCTACAGCCAATGTCGAAAGCGGAAGACTATTTCGCGCCGTTCGATTACCCCACTTACCGTCGCGCGCATGGATAATATAGACGTATTCATATTCAAGACCTTTGGACCGATGTGCAGTCACGAGATGTACGGCATTCGTGCGATCTTTGGGCTGCGTATCCGGCTCGATCTCGATGCCATATTCTTCATACAAACCGATGTCATGCACGAAGTCGCGACCGGTATACAAGCTCTGCGTGGAGCTCAACGTCTCAAGTGTAGCCGCAAGTCCACGCACGGCGCTCAGGATCGTTATGGCATCAGGTCGAAGGAGTACATAGTGCAAGAAGCCGCTGTCATGGAGCACACGGTCAAAAAAGTCTCGCGCGGATTCTTCTTGTGCGATCTTTGCAAGCCGTGAAATGACCGTGGCACATTCGTAGACTGCATCGATCGCGTACACGTGTGCCTCGGTGAGATGTGCACGCGAAGAAACGACTTCAAAATAGGGCAGACGTTTCTTCTGCGCATAGATCAAGATTTTGTATGCATCCGGTGCCTCGATACCGATCCACGGAAAATGCAGCGCATGCGCAAAATATTCGTCGCTCCCGATATGTGTGCAGAGCCGTAAATAGGTCAGCAGTTGGAGGACCGCATGATTGCTGAAGATGTTGCTCTTCGAATCAAGCGTGTGAAGAATCCCCTTCTGCGCGAGCGCACGCGAGATCGCAAGTGCATCGGCATTCGTGCGAAAGATGACCGCGATATCACCGGCCGATACACCTTCACCGATCTTGTTGGCTATGTCGTCCGCGACCCAACCAATCTCCATTTCTTCACTCGTAAACGTCCGCTCTTCGAGCACGGCATGCTGCGGCTGATCAACTTTGCTTTGGAGATAAGGATGACGCTCTTCCGGAATGGAACCCATCATCAACGAGTGCGCCGCATCGAGAAGCACCGAGCCGGAACGATATGAATCGACCAGCGGAATCAACAGCGCGGTCGGGAACTTCTTCTGAAAATGCGTGAAGCTGTCGAGCGTCGCGCCTTGGAATCGGAATATCGCCTGCTTCTCGTCGCCGACGATAAAAAGATTCGGTGCGGCATCATATGAGGCAAGGAGTTCGAGGAGCTGATTTTGTGCACCGTTGGCATCCTGATGTTCGTCGGCGAGAATGTAAAGAAATTTTTCCTGCACCACGAGCAAGAATTCACTGTCGGTCGAAAGCGCGCGAACAACTTCTCCGATCATATCTTCGAAATCGAACTTCCGCTTCTCGGCGAGCTTCGTTTCGTACCATTCATATACAAGACCAAGCTCGTGCTCTTTCTTGAGGCGGTCGACCCGTGTCGTCACCGCACCTTTCATCTTGCCGGCATGCGCGCCTTTCGTATGGAATGATTCAGGATCACCTTCCAAATCCTTGATGAGTCGGTCAGTCCTTGAGAGGACATCATTCGGCGTCTTGTGCTCCCGCTTCAAGGTACTGATCGCACTGCGCACTGCAGTCACGTAAAAGAACGGATCGCCGAATGGCTTCAGCTTTTCAAGCGGCAAGCTCGAAAGTGCTTCGCGGATGAAGATGATCGATTCGATATCGGTGAGCGCCGTCGAGCTGATGATGCGCGGGAAATATTCCGGATGCGAATGGATGACGTCGTTGCAAAATCCATGGAACGTGTAGATCGCAACTTTGTATGCGGTCGGACCGATGAGCTTCAACAATCGTGCTTTCATCGCGTCGACACCGGCCTCGGTGAAGGTCAGTGCGAGGATGCCGTCAGGCGGCGTGTCGGTCTTGGTCAGAATATTGGCGATGCGAAGCGTCAGAATATGCGTCTTGCCGGTCCCGGGTCCCGCGACGACCATCACCGGTCCTTCTATTGCATCGACCGCCTGCTTCTGGGCGACATTGAGATTCTTATATGCGTTGGTGAAAATGGGATTTGTTTTTGCGAGCGCCATGGGGCGAGTATATCATTTTGTACCATCTGGTTTCATTGAGAACTCATCGCCATATGGCGTATACTGATACCGTAGGTGGCTAGTGGCTAGTGGCTAGTGGCTAGTGGCTAGTGGCTAGTGGCTAGTGGCTAGTGGCTAGTGGCTAGTGGCTAGTGGCTAGTGGCTAGTGGCTAG
>CAINVT010000042.1 GCA_903854215.1 uncultured bacterium
TAATAGAAAAGGTCGCGCCGCTTCCGGCAAAACTTCTTCCCACCGTGGAAGAAGTTTTGGCGAAGGCGAAAATAACAACTGACCATGCCAAGCAGGGAAAATAGAAAGAAGGCAAAAATGTCAACGTCGGCAGCGTTCGCGGAGCTCAAGAAAAATCCTCCGGCGGTGCTGGCTAAGACAAAAAAGAAGAAGGGTAAAGCGGCTGCACGCAAACAGATGATTGCCATAGCGCTTAGCAAGTCGGGCAAGTCGAACAAATAATATGGCAACCAAGAAACCCATTTCCTTCAAGAAGCCGTCGAAGGGCAGCTCCGTGAAGATGAAGAAGATATCGGTCGGCAAACTGAAGGTATCCAAGCAGAAGGCTCTGAAAGTGAGTCGCGTGAAATTCTCTGCGAAGAAGATACCGAATCGGTTCGGCAGATAGTTTTGCACAGGGCGAGTGTGCTATACTGAAGGCAATAGTGAACTAAGGCGTCCTCGGCCATCAACGGAGGTGCGGTCAATAAATTAACCACTATCAATATGACGGAATTAGAAGCGAAAGTTGCGGAATTGCAGAAGGCGGAATCTGATTTGCAAACTAAGAAATCTGAACTTGAAAAAGCGAACCTCGACATTGAGGAAAAGAACAGGCAGAAAACTGCGCTGGATTTAGAGGTATCAAGGGTTCAGAAAGAAATAGCAGACGCGAAAGCGTCGAGGCGGAGCGAAGAGGGAACTTTTCAGGATAAGCTTCGTACGGAGAATCAGAACGTCGCCCTGCAGAAGGTTGTATCGGAGCTCGGTATAAAGTCGGAAGACCAGGCGAAGTTCCTTGAAGGATTCAAGACGGATAGCGTGAGCGTTGATGGCATCGCGTCCGACATGCGTCGGAAATACGCGAATGACCACGCGGAGGAGCTCTTGGCGGTGAAGCGTAAGGCGGATGAGCTCTCGGCGGGGTCGGATGTCATCAAGGCGCAATTCTCTTCTGCGGCGTTCGGGGGCACCGGTTCCGAAGTAAAGAACCAGGACCAGGGACTTGACCCGGAAGAACTTGAAGCCGCGCGATACTCGGGCATGAGCCCGGCGCGTATGTTGGAACTGAAACAAAAGGGAAAGCTCGAATAACTTTTTGCGTCGCGTGGTCTTCCGGCCTGAGCAAGGAAGAATAAAGGTCGAAAGACAACTACACGCGTATATGATAAAATTACGGCAAGATGTTTACCACGCGCAGACTCGCAGGAGTTTGCTTGATGGTGGCATTACGGTCCAGGTTGGTCAGGTCATTACCCCGTTAACGACAACGTCCGGAGTGGTTTCGAACGCTGCCTGCACGGGAGATGTGTACGTCTACGGGTTGGTGGTTGGTTTTTCTGGTCCGAACGGTGAAGTGATTTCTGGCGGGCAAGCGTCCGTCGGCACTTCTACTCCGGCACAGATTACGACCATTGCCAGCAACCAAAGCGCGGCTTATACCGGACAGCTCACGGGAGGCCAGCTTTGCGCGGTCTATGTTCCTATTTCTCCAGAGATGGAGTTCTCGGGAACCTTGAGCCTAGTAGCCGGTACGACGCAGGCCTATTCGGGTCTCGCGTTCAACTTCTATGACCTTTCAGATGCTGGAACGGTAAGTGAGGCGACGGTTCTTCAGTATGCGGCAGGTTTGAGCTCTCCGAAGCAGGTGATGTCCGTTCCGAACGGCGTCAGCCCGACCTCGGCCTTGGACCCGCTTGATACTACGAACTTCACTATCATTTTCCGATTTGTGAAAACCGTGTACGGCAAACCCTAATTCTTAAAGCAAAATGATTATATCGAAATCGATTGATATCTTCTTGCGAGGCGTCCGGGCAGAGTTCGCGGATACCATCGACCAGGCCGAAAAGCAGTTGGTGGCATATAACACGAACGTCTATCTCGATGCCGGTACGAAGACGGGTGCGCTGTTCGAGGAAGTCAACGCAGCAGGAAAGCAGCGTGTTGAAGTGGTGCCGGTGACGGGAGTTCAGGAACTTTCGCCGACCGATGAATCGCAGGAGTTTCCGGAAACGGATTACGTCCCGAGCTACATCACGGCCGTGGAACCGTATATCTTCTCAAAGAGGATTAAGGTTTCGCGCCAGGCGGCGGAACGTCGGGATTCGAAGTATCAGAAGGCTCTCAATGAGGCTTCCAAGCTTCAAATCGCGGCGGAGAACACGAAAGCTCGCCATCGTTTCCAGAGATTCAACACGGCTTTTGCGGCGGTGACTTTGCCTCAACTGTTCGATTACAACGACGGTGTGGCGCTCGTGGCGAGCACCCATCCGACGAAAGTGGTCGGCGGTTCGAATCAGACCAATATCGTGACCGCGTCGGATATCACGCCTACCTCGATTGAGTCGATGCTTCTGGTCCTCCAGAACCAGCTCGATGATTCA
>CAINVT010000043.1 GCA_903854215.1 uncultured bacterium
ATGTCATGAATCAAACGATCATACGTGCAGTGCGCATTGGGCTCGGTACCTTATCTGTGATTATTTTTTCTGCCTCGAGCGCCTCCGCGTGGGGAGCTCCCAGCGGCACCCCCTCAGCTGCCAACAATGCCGCCGCTCCGATCAACATTGGATCTGCAACTCAGAACAAAAACGGGGTTCTCGGCGTCACCGGATTAGGTGTCTTTGGCAATTCCGCCCTGACGGGAACACTCAGTGTGACCGGACAGACCACGTTAGGAGGAACGAATCTCAACGCTGGAAGCTACCTCAACTTCGGTGCGACGACAGGATCTCTCGGGTATGGTATTTGGGACAGCGGTGGCGTCATCAAGTTCAAGAACTCGTCCGGTTCGTGGCTGTCTCTCCAGGATCTCATCGCTACCGTGACGGGTCTCTGGTCAAATGGAACAGGCGGCGCAATCTACTACAATGGCGGCAATGTCGGCATCGGAACCTCGAACCCCGCACAGATGCTTGATATCGCAGGCAACGTCAATGCAACGGGCATGCAGGTTTCCACGGTCTCCTCGACGAAGTATTGCATCGGCGTTTCCTGCATCACGAGTTGGGGGACTGGAGGTGGAACCGGAACTATCGGAGGCTCGGGCGCTGCCAACTATGTGCCACTCTTCATGGATGCAACAACACTCGCGAGCTCTGTCATCGCGCAGAGTGGAGGTAATGTCGGTATCGGGACCACAGCTCCGACTCAAAAACTGGATGTCAGCGGCACGATACGCGCAACTGTCGAAGTGCGCGCTTCCAACAATACGGGGAGGGTACAGTTAGACAGCGGCAGCGCTTCTCAGTCAGGGTATGTTGCGTGGTACAGAACAGACGGCACGACTCGAATTGCGTACATGGGCTGGGATCCAACCAACCTCAACTTGAACCTCGAAAACGGCTCTAGCTTTAATGTGACAGGTGGAAACATGAATGTTTCAGGCAACCTAAATGCGAATGCATTTCTCTATAATTCCGACCAACGCCTCAAGAAAGACATTCAGCCGCTCGTCGGATCCCTCGCGATGATCGAGAAAATCAATCCGGTCACCTATCAGTGGAAAGACTCTGCAAAGCCAGCGGGAGATCATATCGGATTCATCGCACAGAATGTGAATCAGGTAGCACCAGATCTTATACATACCGATGCATCAACCACTATCGAATCAGTTGTTTATGCGCGCATGACGCCGATACTTGTTGGGGCAGTGCAGGAGCAACAGCAATCCATCAAGCTTTTGCAGATACAAATACAGAATCAACAAAAAGAGATAGAGGATCTGCAGACTCAGATTGGACGAATGCAACAGAGTCGATAATACGACCAGTGGTGTAGTAATAGCGACAATTGAGTCGAGTGAGCGCTCCGTTGTAGCAAAAACCCCTCTCACACGAGATAGCAAGTGCGTTTTATGACAACATGCTCGCATAAAGGGATGGTGTCCCTAACGATGTGATCCAAAGGGCCGCTCGGATCCATTTCAAGCTTCAATGAACAGTGACGTTCAGTTGCGACGCGTTATTCAAGAAACTCCAATACTCCGCATCGGTTTTATGAGGTACGAAATAGGAATTGCCACTATTATTATCAATGCATTTCGTGGTGCCACGAGAATTATCGACTACAATATTGGACGTATCTGCGTTTGCTTCTTGTGCGCTCGCATTGCTGCTTGCAGTAGGCGCCCATGTTGCCGTTGGGATTTGTGCATCGCAAGCGGAGGAACTAATAACTCCTTGGTGGCTATTCCAAGCCGTTGAAGAAAAACCATATCCTACTTGACCGCATATGTTCGCGGTAGGAGTTTGGCACGTAATATATTCGGAGTAATACCACCACCCGTTACTACAAAAGCCGATGTTAACGCTCGTATGATTGCGCGCATGAATACGTTTGGCGCACCGCCCGCATTAATTAATCAGATGCAAACCGAATTGCAAAATGCGCCGGATGCAAAAACATTTTTGATAAACACACAAGTTCGCGGGGAAGATGCCAACCA
>CAINVT010000044.1 GCA_903854215.1 uncultured bacterium
ACAGCGGGCCGCTCTACCACTGAGCTACCGCGGAATATTATGTAGTGTACTTACGATTGACTCCCTCACTTCTCTACCGCTTCCTGATTTGAAAAACTTTTCCCGTTCTCGAGCCGCGTCTCGAGTCGCATATTTCTCCGAATATATCATTCGAAAAGGCACTCGACTCTTTGTTGCACGCATGTGCCCGGAATTATGCTCGCGAAGTCTGCGAACGAGATCGTTTGTCATCCCAGTATAGAATTTTGCGTCTTTCAGACTCTGCAGTATGTAAACGTAATACATACGTAGCCATTCTACCACTGAGCCCTGCCTGCCGGCAGGCAGGTACCGCGGAATATTTATTACTAAAGAGCATGTCCCAGAATCGGAGATGTCCGATAGAGGAACAGGTACGAGTATACCTAATGGCAGCGAAAATCCCAAATGGCGCTACTGCGGATATCCACAGATTGGCTGTAAATTTGAACTTTCTGGAAATGTGTGGTTGTATATGCGACAGGTGTCACTCTGTGGCACGACATAGAGGAAGTCAAATAATGCCGGATAATCATAGTGATGCTAATGAGGCGGGTTTGGCCCTGACGTTGTGCGAACAGATGATCATTTCGTTGACTCGGATGCTCGAGGAGTTCCGGTTATAGAAAAACAGGCCTGGCGCTTCAGTCAGCGAGTTGCTTGCTGAAGACCGTCGAGCGAGTGCCATCGCGGACGATCTGTGTGCGTTACTGATCCTGGGCGTCTACGATGTGCCGATTCATGCTCGGGCGAGTAGAAGCGAGAGGAAAATCGTCGTCGCATCCGAACGTGATGATGCTGCGTATAGAATTTCCGATGCGTTCCTCGTGGCGTACGATCGCGATGACGGGACTCATGGAAAAATGAGCATCATAGAGTTCTTCGAACGGCAGCCCCGGCTCGTGAAAGCAATTGATCGCATACCGGAATGCTCCACGGATCAAATCCTCATGATCTGCTAGGCGTTTTACTCCAAAGAAATACCTTGTTCTTTCTCTGTCCCCGCGAAAGTCGTCGCGGGGGCTTGCACTTTTTATTCATGAGATATTCCTTTTTTGATGATGTACAATGGTGGCATATGGAAACACGCATAAAGACGACCGATTATCAATTGGTTCCAGAAGTGCAGAGCTATCTCGACGAACGGCTTGGGGGAATCGAGAAGTTACTTGGTTCGCTTGAAGATTCTGCACGAGCAGAAGTCGAGCTCGGACGATCGACGGCGCATGCGAGCGGCGATGTGTATTTTGCAGAGGTCAATCTGATCATTACAGGAGCGAACATGCATGCAACGGCGACCGCGGCGAGTGTGAATGCGGCGATCGACGAGGTCAAAGACGACATCATGGAACAGCTGCGCAAGCACAAGCAATTGCATCGGAGTTTCGTCCGTAAGGGAGGTGCCGCACTCAAGCGTCTCATGCGATTCGGAGGAGCGGAATAAAGTTAAAGTGACTCAAAGTGGCTTTGCTCCTGAGCGAAGGAATTCAACGTAGCTCATCTCGTGTTTACCTTCGGGAATGACGCGATCGATTCGTAGCATGTCTTCGTCGATGTGCGCGTCAAGAATCTTGGTGCGGATCTTTTGGTCACCTTTCGAGAAAAAAGTATACGTCCCGGGCCATCCTTCGAACGCGCGAATTTTCAGTAGATTTTGATACGCATCGGCATGGAGATCGATGAGGCCGTCTTCTTTTTTGAACATGCGGCAGGTGGTCGCAAGGTCATGATTTTGCGGGTGCGGTTCGATCTCTCCCGCGACCCACCGAGGTAAATATTCAGCCAGCATCGCGCCACCTTCAAGGGCGAGCAGGATATCAAGGTCGGCACCGTGTGGGGGGTATTCCGGAACGACTACTTTCTTTTGCGCGATGATCGGTCCGTGATCCATTTTGTCATCAAGAAGGATGATGCTCACGCCAATCTCGCGTTCATCGTTCAAGATGGCAGAACGGATAGGCGAAGGGCCGCGCAGTCGCGGCAGAAGGGATGGATGCATGTTGAGCGTGCCGTGTGCGGGAATGTCGAGAAGTGCTTTTGGCAGAATCTTGCCATAGGAAGCGACGATGAAAACACTAGGTTCTAGGTTATAGGTTCTAGTTTTTAGAAAATCCAGAAACTCGGGGTCGAGCTTCTGTGGCTGAACGACTTCAATGTTGTGGGCAAGTGCCCAGATTTTTTCGGGAGGAAAGACGATCGTTTTCTTTCGTGAATCAACGGTATCAGGGCCGGCAACGACAAGTGACGGTAAAAAGCCCGCGATTTCGAGTGCATCCAATACACCGATCGCGAGCGGCGCTGTTCCAAAAAAGACGAAGCGTATCGATGTGGGACTTCGCAAGTCCCGCATGCGGGACTTGCGAAGTCCCACATCGGCTCCATCTATTTTATTCATCGTCTTCTGATTGTCCATCTTTTTCATCATCATTATAGAGCCTCGTAGCTTTGTCGGTATACAGGATCGCATTGAGATGGTCCATCTCGTGTTGGAAAATGTGCGCAAGAAACCCGGATGCGCCGCGCGTGAATGCTTTGCCGTGTTCGTCGTATGCCCGTACCGTCACTTTCTCCGCACGCGGGACCATTCCCCATATACCACGAATCGAAAGGCAACCCTCATGCTTTTCTTTTTTTGCACGTGATACTTTTGTAATGACCGGGTTGATATAAATCTGATCTGGAATCGCTGGTGTGACGTGTTCCAATTTTTTCTCATCGGCATCACGCTCGGATAATGCGCGACCGGAGACAATGAACAATTGAAGTGGTTCGCCGACTTGGCTTGCAGCAATCGCGACGCCGTTTTTCTCCGCGGCAAGAAGCTTTTTCATATCCGAGATGAGACTTTGTATCGGCTTATTGGTGATTTCGGAAATCGGAATAGCACGCGCCTGTTCACGCAGCATAGGGTTCTTTTCTTGCGGAATGATGGTTCGCATATCTGAAACTATAGCGTCTTGATGCAAAAAAGAAAAACCGGTTGAAACCGGCTAGGGAAATGGAGAGAGCGGAGGGGAGTATATCGATCAGTAATGATTAAGTACCTTGCGATATCGCATCCCCTCCGTTGTCATCGATCATCGTGCCGATGACGCACTGGCGCTCGCAGAGTATCCTGCAATCTCGCGGGTGACCGCTGACACTTTGGGCGAGGCAGGAGCCAAGCGCTTAGCTAGATGGATGCTAGCACAATTTGGTATGATGTAAAGCATGCAACACATCGGCACCCATCTCAATCGGACGATCCAGAAGGCACGCGAGACCGAACGTGGTGAACTGATGAAATTCTTCCTCTCGAATATCAATCCGACTCGCATGAACGACGGATTGCCGAAGGTGACGATGGGGCATCTAGGAAAATTATTTCAAAACATACCGACCAAGGATCTCTATTATCTGAAACGTGTTTGCACCGATGCGCCGAATTTCTCGAAGAAGTTTTGGTGGGAGATCAATCCGAAATTTCATACCGACGAGGCACTCGCAAAGGCGAAGAAGGAGTTCGAACGCAAAAAGGGACTAGGGACTAGGTTCTAGGTGCTGGAGAATCGGGAAAAATTCAATGTCCGACTTTCGGGATTTTCAAACGTCTTCAGCCTAGAAGCTAGCCCCTAGAAGCTAGTCACTAAGTAGAGTAGAATGCATCCCTATGGCATTCTCATTTTCCCCCAAACTCGGTATCGACCTCGGCACTACCACGATCCTCGTTTTCGTCCCCGGTCGCGGCATCGTCTTGAACGAGCCATCGGTTGTCGCCGTTTCGGTTCGCGACAACAAGATCCTTGCGATTGGTAATGAAGCAAAAGAAATGGTCGGTCGCACACCGGACGAGATCATCGCATATCGGCCGATGAAAGACGGTGTCATCGCCGATTATCGCGTGACGGAGGCGATGTTGCGCTACTACATCCGCAAAGCGCTCGGGAAGTGGAATGTCTTTCGCCCCGAAGTGATGATATCCGTGCCGGCCGGCGTGACGTCGACCGAACGCCGTGCCGTCGTCGAGGCGGCGACGAAAGCGGGTGCGCGCGAAGCGTACGTGGTAAAGGAACCGATCCTTGCCGCGATTGGTGCCGGTATTCCTATTCACGAAGCACGAGGACATATGATCGTCGACATCGGTGGTGGCACGACCGACGTCGCGGTGATCAGTCTCGGCGGCATCGTTGCCTCCACCTCGGTGAAATGTGCGGGTAATGGTATCGACCGCGCGATTGCCGACCACATCAAGAAAACGTTGAATCTTTCGGTGGGTGACAAAATGGCCGAAGAAATTAAAATCAGGATCGGTTCGGCCGTGCCCGTCGACGAAGAGATCACGATGATGGTCAAGGGTCGCGATCATTTGACAGGGCTTCCGCGCTCGGTCGAGCTCGGCACCAACGAAGTTGTCCGCGCGATCGGTAAAGAACTTCGCACCATGGTCGGCGCGATCAAAGACGTCTTGCAGGAGACACCGCCGGAACTCGCTTCCGACATCATCGACAACGGCATCATCATGACCGGCGGCAGCTCGCAGTTGCGCAATCTTCCCGAGCTTATCTTCCGTCGTACCGGCGTCAAAGCTCGCCTCGCCAAAGACGCGCCGTATTGCGTCGTCAAAGGCACCGGTGAAGCCCTCAAACACCTCGAAATCTACAAAAAAGCGATCATCGCGAAACGTTGACGGGGAGAGCTAGATCCTTTTCCTTCAACAGAAGGGAACGTCGAACTTCCTCGCAATCCGCGTGAATGCACCCGTCCCACCGGAAGACTTCGTTCTCGTGAACGACGAACCGGTCGCTATCGCCAAGTGATCTTGGCCCAAATACTACTCAACAACGTCCGCGAAATCAGATCGATTTCGCGGACGTATTATTTTTGCTTGATTGGGAAAAGTATTGTGCTATCATGTATGGGTAACCACGAAGAAGACCCTTATGAGGTTCCGTCCTCATCGGGGGCTTTTTCTTTTCGAGAGGATACCTCGTTGATCAAAAAGGTATGAAATAGGTACTCCCGTTCTCTTGAGGAGGATGGAACACTTATTGCTTGGTGATGGAGATACGATGCATCGGATGCGTTTTTTCTCTATCAAAAACTTCACCAGGCTCGTGAAATCGCCGTCGCTGGTAATAATCACCGTTTGGTCATTCGGATGTTCGTAGGTGTCACGCATAACTCGGACGATCATGTCGGCGTCGCAATTTCCCTCTACAATTCCACCGCCTCCGTATGTGACCTCTTTGAATTCAAGGATAAAACCGGCTTCTTGAAGTCGAGAATAAATATGACCGTTGCGCGGTATGAGTCCCAAAAACAAATAGGCTTTATCAGCTCCGTATTTTTCACGCAACCACACACGAAATCGCGCATAGTCGAAACTCCAATCGTACTGGCGAATTGCGTTGTGTAAATTTGCCCCATCAACGTAGGCGATTGTCTTGTGACCCCTCACACGAATATCATACCATTACTTTTCTCCTTTCAGTCACTCGATATCATCCATCAACGTGCGCAGGTCGGTCTGGATAGCCGCGAGCCCGAGCGGTGCCCTCAAACACCTCGAAATCTACAAAAAGGCGATCATCGCGAAGCGTTGACAACGCTCGAAGAGTATATTATACTGCTTTTAGCCTCGTTAGAGATCGGCTCTGACGGAAAATGAGGGTACTACGATGACGATGTCCTTGTCTAGTCGGATTATCGTGATTCTTTTCGGTGTCATTGCCGCTGTTTTCGCGATTTATACCGGCGACAAAGCGTTTCATTGGTTCTTTGAGATCAAGATTGGAGTTGCGTTTCCCTTTACTCTGTTCCCGTATTTGATTTTGTTCGTGGCCGGAGTGGTGGGACTCATCCTCGGAATCGATTCCATCACGTCGAGTCAGAATAAGGGTTCATGGAGCGACAGCACGTGGGAGGCGCTGGGAACACTCGTTCTCGCTGCTCTCGTGTACGGCACGCTCGGCGTGCCTTTCACTGCGGGAACGTGGGTGACCCCATTGACTTTCGTAATGATTCTCGGAATGATCCCCACCGCGCTCGTGGTGAATGAGATCACTCTCGAGATCATCAAGATTCGTCGGTCGAACAATGTCGTTCCATTCGGCGACAATCGCAGGAACGAAAAAAAATAACAGAAAAAATCCTGTTTGATCTTCCACAAGCCGCCGCAGGAAACTGTGGCGGCTTTTCTTATGTAATCGTTCATTTCAAAGCGTTGATAACTGATTCATCTTCCTCTTTCTTTAAAATGGCTATCCTGTTAAGACAGAAAAATGATGGCGAAGTAATGTTTTCATGGCGTACATGCGAGAATTCGCGTTGATGATTTTAAGCCAAATCTGCGTTAACAGGATAGCCATTTTCTTTAATCGATCAATATCGTTCATCAAGGTACGCAGGTCGGTCTGGATAGACGCGAGCCCGAGTGGTGCCCTCAAACACCTCGAAATCTACAAAAAAGCGATCATCGCGAAACTGTCATCCTTGAGTTCTAATCTGAATCGCATATACACGTTTGCATCGCATCGCCTCCATGGGATAATTACATCATGGAAAAACCATCGAGTCTTTCGCGAAGAAACTTCTTACAAGGCGGAGCGGCTGTTATGGGCACTATCGCGGCGGCATCAATTGAGGCGGGATGTACGCGTCTGAAACATGACGAGCAAGA
>CAINVT010000045.1 GCA_903854215.1 uncultured bacterium
CTGTCTTTCACAGCATAGTTGCTCCCCAAAATTGATGGTATCATCTGTCCCAGCAACTTCTTGTCGAAGACAGGATTCTTCGAGTCTATGTTTTCTGCGAGAATGCCGCTATTTACTGTCCAAATCTTCAACTCGTTTGGATCAAGCACTCGCTGATTGCCGAAGCAGGATAAAACCATCTCACCCTTGCCATTGCGCGATGGCGCAATTTCATGCTCGTCATCACACCACTCACAAGGAACTGCCTCGATTTCTTTCGAGTATTTTATGATCTGCAAATCTAGCAGCTGTTTGAAATCACTCGTATGGCTCGACAGGTCACGATAGTCGAGTGTTGGGTGCGCGTGCTTCAATCGAGTAATAAACCAATCCATAGGTCTAAGAAATGAAACCCTTTGCTTTTAGAAATTGCCTGATCTTAACATCCTCTGGGGTTGTTCCAAGATTTGCACCACGTTTCGACAAACCAACAGTGATCTGTCGTTTCTTGCCTGTCATGCCATCTGGCTTTCTAAACACGAACTTGATTTCGAACCGCTTGGGAAACCACGCGGACTCGTCAATGCGCGACTGCTGGATAAACATATCCATTGCATCAGTGCCGCTATAATTATGCTGCCCTCCCAAATTAAGACGGAGTGTTTTGGTGTAATCCCCTGCTTGACTGTATTCAACCGATTTTAGGTAGCATCGCTCAATGTCGCTCCCGGGTTCGGGTGTCAATTCAAGCATCGCCACACTTCCTTTATTCTCAACGTTATACTTCCGCTCCATTGTATCGGTATACCTACAATTCAAGAATAGTTTGCAGAACAAATCCGCAAGTATTGGAACGTTTTCGGATGGTTTGTCGCTTCGTATCCCGAGTGTTTTCTCGCCCGGGTTATACACCACGATAATACTGAAAAGGGAGCGAATACTCGGTGAGCGCTGCACGCGCAATTGTCGTTCTGAGTCACTCTTAAACACCAACGTATTGTCTGGCATATTTTCCAGATAGACACGAACAAGAATATACTCCTGCTCTAGAAAATGTACCGCTTTAAAGCGAGCGCCGCGGAACGTGTTTTCGTACAATTTTGCCACCCCTGCGCCAAATACCGAAAGCTTCTTCTCGTCTGCAATCAACTCTTTCTCCAGGATGTATTCGTCTTTTAGCACCACTTCGCGCAACCCCGCGAGATTTTCTGTGTCGGCTTTCTCGAAATATTCGTCGAACAATTCTTGATGATGCATGTACCACCACAACGCTCGCTCATCGTAGCACTCACACTTTTTGTAACTTACTGAATCAATCGTGATGCCTCTTTCTTGCGCTTTCGCCTCCAAGTTAACAATGTGTCGCTCCGAAGAAAGCTTGTTGATATATAACATCTCCGAGAACAGTTTATTTATTCGATCATGGTCGGACAGCTGCTTAATCGCCTCAAGAAAACGATTGACCGCGTCCTCGCTCACTCGCTTTTTCTTGGTCGGTTTATCTCCTGTTACCGCAAACGGTATTGGTGGTACCTGTATATACAGAAACTCAGCCAGCATCTCCTCATGTATGTGCTGCGCGAAATCTTTTGGATCTGTGATTTGCGATGCCATAGTACAGTTTTCTTATTTCTCCCCATTCTCTACAAACCGCTCTGTCTGTTCAAGCACCAACTCGGTCGCTATCTTTTCTGCATCAGGCGGATACCCATACTCTCTGAGCAACTTCTTCACTTCTACACGCAACCGTGCCCGAGCGGAGTCGCGGATAGACCAGTCAATTGTGATAGTATTTCGCACACGCTTCACGAGCACTCGCGCCAAGTCGCGCAGCTTGTCATCACCGAGCACCTCACGTGCACTATCATTCATAACGAGTGCATCATAAAACGCGACCTCATCACTCGTCATACCCAGAGCTGCATCTTGCGCGGCATCTACTTTCATCTCCTTTGCGATTGCAATGAGTTCTTCTATCACCTGCGCCGCCTCAATGCTCTTGTTTTTGTACTTCTTGAGCGCTTGCATGAGCAGCTCTGAAAACCGTCGTTGCTTTACGACATTCGAAGAAAACTTGACCTGTATTTCATCATTGA
>CAINVT010000046.1 GCA_903854215.1 uncultured bacterium
CCCGTCTTCTTATATGACAGTATCTTGATCTTTATGTTTTTGAGTGAGGCCATAGGTTCGAGTTGATAGTTAGTAGTTGCTAGTTGTTAGTAGATGCTTGAAATTCTCTATCAACTGACAACTAATAACTGGCAACTAGTTTTTGAACAGTTCCGGATGTGCGAGCTTGAATTCTTCCATTGCCGTATTCAAGAGCTTCTTGGAATCGTCGGAAACAACGCCGCTCGACTTGATATCCGTGAGCACCTGCTGATGCTGGCCGTCCATATACTCGATGAATTTCGCTTCCACCGAAGGGACTGCTTTGATGGGAACATCGGCGTAGAACTTATGCGTCGCCGCGTAGAGCACGGCAACCTGCATCGGGAGCGGGAGCGGGTGTCCGTTCTTCTGCTTCAAGACCTCGACCATTCGCTGGCCGGATGCGATACGTTCGGCAGTCTCTTTGTCGAGGTCCTGCGCGAATTGCATGAACGCTTCGAGTTCGCGGAATTGCGCGAGTTCGAGCTTGAGACCACCCGCGACACTCTTCATCGCCTTTGTCTGTGCATCGCCGCCCACGCGAGAGACGGAGTTGCCTACGTCGATTGCCGGCAGCACGCCTTTGTTGAAAAGATCGGCCATGAGGAAGATCTGTCCATCGGTGATGGAGATGACGTTGGTCGGGATATATGCCGATATGTCGCCTTGCTGGGTCTCGATGATCGGGAGCGCGGTAAGCGATCCGCCGCCCTTTTCATCCGAAAGTCGAGCGGCACGTTCGAGAAGACGTGAGTGCAAATAAAAGATGTCGCCCGGATACGCTTCGCGGCCCGGCGGACGTCGGAGCAAGAGGGAGAGCTGGCGATAGGCGACGGCTTGCTTCGAGAGATCGTCATAGATAACGAGCACATCCTGACCGCGATCCATGAAGAATTCACCGATCGCAGCTCCCGCGAACGGCGCAAGGAATTGCAATGCTGCCGGCGAAGAAGCGGGCGCATCGACGATGATCGTGTATTCGAGCGCGCCTGCCTGTTTGAGCTGCTGCATGATACGCACCGTCTTTGACTCCTTTTGGCCGATCGCGACATAGATGCAGATCGGACGTTTCTCCTTCGGTTCGTTGCGTTGGTTGATGATCGTGTCGATCGCAACAGTGGTCTTCCCGGTCGAACGGTCACCGATGATGAGTTCACGCTGGCCGCGGCCGATTGGGATCATGGCGTCAATCGCTTTGATCCCGGTCTGGAGCGGCACCGTGACCTTCTTACGGTCGATAACACCGGATGATTGACGCTCTACCTGCATCATCGTGACATGCTTAAAGGGCCCCTTACCATCGATTGGCTCACCGAGCGCGTTGACCACGCGACCCAGGAGCTCGTCGCCGGACGGTACCGAGAGGATCTTGCCGGTCGATTTGACCGTCATACCTTCAGAGACGCGCGATGTATCACCCAAAATGGACGCGCGGATGCCGTCCTCTTCGAGGTTCAACACGAGGCCATAGAGCTCCGTAGAGACTTCCATTCCGTCAGCAAGCGGCTTCCCTTTTCCTTCTTCGAAGATGATGATCTCGCTCATCACCACCTTCGAAAGGCCGTCGATCGCGACGACGCCGTCGCCGACTGCGGTAACGCGTCCGACGTGTTCACCTTCACTCTTCGGCGTGTAGCCTTCGATCTCACGGATGATCTTCTCTACGATTGATGATTCCATAACGGTTTAGCTTCTAGATGCTAGCTTGTAACTTAATGAATGAATAACGATTATTAAAAAGTACCGAGCAGTAAAAATACCTATACATTGGTCGTTCTCCGATACAGCTCCAAGAGATGCTTCTTGTAGCTCGCATCCACAAGGGTCTCACGGGCGTCAAGCCTCCAGCCGCCGATAAGAGTCGTGTCGACGACAACCGTCATCTTCTTCGCCTTAACACCGAACGCAGCTGCTGCTTCTTGGGCATAGTGCTCATGTTTGGCATCCGCAACCGTAAGAATCGCCATATCGTGCCTCGCGCGCGTTGCCGCGATGCGCTCAAATGCCTTCGCGATACGCGGCAAGAGCGCTTCGCGACCGCTCTCTTTTAGGAACGAATGGAGTGAACGCACCGCTTCAGCCTGAGGAGTTCCCTTCTCGATGATCTGCCACAGTGCCTGAGCGTATGCGTTTTCCATAGGGTGCAGTTGATAGTTGTCAGTTGCTAGTTGTTAGCTTTGACCGTTTGGCCATCGCGCAAGATTTTCTCCGCGGCGAGCATGGCCGCGCGAACGACTTCGCGCTCGCTTTCTTTCATTGACTGGCGCTTGAGCTCTTCTGCTCGTGCTGCCGCATCCTTCATGAGCGCATCGGCGCGGGATTCAGCTGCCTTCATGATTTCGCCACCCTTCACATCAGCACTGGTTCGGGCCGCGGCGACGAGCGCCTCGGCATCGCGCGCAGCGGTGCCGATGAGCTCCTCGCCTTCGGCTTTCGCATCGGCGAGACGACCTTCCGCGGCATCGGCCATGCGGACACCTTCGGCGATCTTCGCACGTCGATCGTCGATCATCTTCGTAACCGGACGATACAAGAAGTATGTCAATGCCGAGAGGAGCACCGCAAAGTTAACCCCCTGGATGATGAGGAGTCGCCAGTCGATGCCGAATGCTGCAAAAAGTTGATTCATGGTTGATGTGACCATTTAAAGGACGGTGAGAATGGATGAAGCGCGAGGCGGACAAGGATTGCTAGCGAGGCGTACTTCCTGTACGGCGAGTGCAGCAATCTGAAGTCCAACGACGCGATTCGCCATTCTCGCGTTCTTTAAACGAACTTGATGATGAATGAGACTACGATGGCTAAGATTCCGAGCGCCTCAGTAAACACGATCGCGAGGATCATGTTGGAGACGATCTTGCCGGAAGCGTCCGGATTGCGTCCGATCGCATCCATTGCGCGACCGCCAATAAGACCAATACCAATACCCGGGCCCATGACGCCGAGTCCGGCCGCGAGTGCCATGCCGATCAAACGTGCTGAATCAATGTCCATACTAATGATTATTACCGCTTACACCAATAAATTATTCGCTTACTCTACCACAAACTCGTGTTAAATCCACCTGTGACTTAATGCGCCGCGTGTGGATCTGTGATAGCGAGTTTGATGAAGAAGAGCGTCAAAAGTGCGAAAACGGCGGCTTGTACGAATCCGACGAACATCTCAAAGCCCATCAAGGGCACCGGCAGGATATATGGCACGAAATAGCTCACTACAGCGATCAAGACCTCTCCCGCGAAGATGTTACCGAAGAGACGGAAAGAGAACGATACGAAACGAGACATTTCACTGACGAACTCAATGATTCCCACGATGAAATTCAAGGGCGACGTGAAATTAAAGAACTTTCCTGCATATCGCCAGAAACCAACGGCGATGATGCCCATGATCTCGATCGAAAAGACCGAGATGATCGCGAGCGTCAACGTCACATTGAGATCGGTATTGACGCTGCGAAAGAGCGGCGTAAAGACTCCCGCATGGTCGAAAAATCCGAGTGAACCGATACCTGGTGTGAATTCGATGATATTTGATGTCGCGATAAAGAGGAAAATCGTGATGAGCAGCGGGAAAGCACGGCGTGACCATTTATCACTTTCGAGTGTCTCATGAATGAAATCCTGCACATAGATAACGAGTGATTCAATGAGTGCTTGGAACCGGCCTGGTGTGTATGAAAGCTTACTGCGCAGAATTATTGCCGAAATAATAAGGATCGCAATCGCGACCCAACTCGTGATGAGGGTGTTCGTGACCGGAATCCCCCACAACGTACCAATCTGCTCGGGAGCCAAAATAACCGATATACCATGTTGCATGGCCGCTATTTTAGCACATTTGTCGTAAAAATCACTGAGCCACAAAAGTAGCCTTCGCAATCTCGTACATAGACTTCCCGAGATCCACCCTCGAGGTCGAACCTCGGGAGAATTTGCCGTTTCAATAGCAGGAGAGTTTTGGGTGGTAATCGATTTAATCGTACATGCCTTGTGTCTTTTGGAAAAAAGAGGTTCAACGCAGGTCGCTCATTTAATCTGCCGCCGCGAGTCTCTGACTCGCGGCGCAATTTTTTAAACGATGACTCAGCCTGATTGCCGCTTTTTGCATCGAGCCGCGAGGTTCAACCTCGCGGTTGAACTTCAGAAGAAAAAAGTCCGTTAGAGCCGTTGCGTCGCAGTCGGTGGGATAAGAACGCTATCAATCAGATAGACGACACCATTGCGTGCCTGGTATGTAGAAATAATGACCGCACTATTTATCATCGGATTATTGCCATTGCCGAGACTAAAATTGATCATATCGCCCGACAGAGCTTGAATCGTACCTGAAATTTCAGCGGAAGGATCGACCGCACGACCGACGACGATGTGGTATTCGACAAAACGCTTCAAGGCAACGGCGGAAAGCTTTGATATCGATCCGCTGGGCAATTGACCAAATGCACTATTGCTTGGAACAAAGATCGTGTAGGGTCCAGCCCCCGTCAAGCGCGCCGCGACACCCGACGAGGTCATGTATGACGCGAACGTTGATGCACCCGTAATATGTAACGCGATACTGACAACATCTTGCGATGAACGATTTGCCGCTTGCGGAGTTTGCATCGTTGATGTCGTCGTCGCTGCCGATGTCGTTGCAACTGAAGTGGTATTTGCATCAGTTGCCACAATCGACTCTCGGCTCACTTGGTAGCTCTCAAAGAACCACAACATGCCGAGCCCGGTAATGATCGCAAGAGCGATGATACCGATCCATACATCTTTATTAGTATTCATAGTGATCAATGATGTGAACGAACATACTATTTTGAGTCTCGGTCACACGAACGTTACTTTTAGCATACCATGTGACATCGATCATTGATGGCATACGCACGATCAAATTGTTGATACCGTCATCTGACATATTTTGATGGTCGACGTCTTCTTGCTACTATAAGCTTGTTCCTGCAACGCCATAGCATGGAGGGCTTCGCCCGCCGAAGCTTTAGCGAAGGAGGGGCCTCATCGTCTAACGGTTAGGACAGCGCCCTCTCACGGCGTAAATCGGGGTTCGATTCCCCGTGAGGTCACCAATTTTGAACTACTTCTTACCCTCCTTCCTCGACACCCTCCCCCTCTCTGGTGTTACAATGTGAGTATGAATACGGCGAGGGAACGCCCATCGTACAGTTCTGTTTCGAAAGTTTTTTTCTTGTTGGGTACGCTTATCATCCCACTTGTACTATTCTTCTCAAGCGGTATGGTCTTCGCTCAGACAAGCGGCAGTACACAGGGTACGCCTGCGAGTGATACGAGTGCAGATACATTATGTCCACAACCGGACGCTACACATAAGTACCTCGATCCAATGGACGGCAAGACCGTCTGGGAAAAAACTCCTACAGGTGCTGTAGAAGTTATCAATTTATCGTATCAAATTTGTTCTCAAACTACGGATGGATTTAAGATCAGCGGGACATGTGAAGGTCCAAAAAGATGCCACGCATATTTGTGCACTGACCTTTCCGGCAAAGCGTTTACCTGTTCGTCCGTTAAATTTACCATCGCGTCGGGAGGTATGGTTTCTGCAGAACCGACACAGACGATGGATCAGATGTTGCTTAATCCGACACCGCTATCAGAACAGGATGTCACTTTACAGCCTCTTCCAAAAAACACGGCCGATGAAGCGATCAAAGTCACCACACCCATGAATCCTTATATTGAAAGCACGAAGCCGGTACCAATGTCGAGTGATTCAATGTCTCAATGGATCGCCCAATCAAATTGGTCTCTCAGCAATTCGATGTCTGATGCGGAAAAGAGCTTCAACACCCAATATGGCTATACATTATCCGCAAATCCAACACCAGTCGTGGGGCAAGATATGACTACCACAGTCCATGATACGAGTGGAGCATCCATGGCGTACCTGAACCTGACACCTGCAGTTTCTAACACGATTGATCAGTTAGCTCCCGCTACACCCATGACAGTCGTTACACCGCCGCAGTATGTGGCGCCCCCGACAGCACAGGGAGTCAGTACGTTCAGCCAATTTACCAGTGAGTTTCCCGAATCCCAGAATGTTGTTGACCTAACCGCTCCAAAACAAAATCTTTCTGTTATTCAATCAATCACTCAAAATATCAGTAATTTTTTCTCACACATCTTTTGAGATGAAATCGTCCTTGACCGAAGGGGAACGGCGGCTTTCATTTCTCCGACGCAATCATCGCGACCAATAACGTGCGAGCACGGTCATCGCTCTGAATATGTTCACTATACTGAGGAAGTACCGAGAAATGCGTCAAACAAATAGGCGGGCGTTTCCGAGATGGAAACGCCCGCTCATTATGCAGCCTCCTTTTTTATTGCTAGCAAAAGCGGCATTACGGCCGCGAGTGCTTCACGCAGCACCGTCTCCTTATCAGGGCGCTTCGCACGTAATTCGCACAGCGTCTTGTCGATCTCTACGTCCGTCAGCCATGCACACCGTGAAAGCTCGTTCGGGTTTATTGTGAGACGCTTCGGTCCGGTATAGTCGGCATACAAGATAACGTAGAGCTTCTTAGGAAACCCACCTTTACACTTGAGTGACCGTACGCTTCGCGTCCCTCCATAGCCGCGAAAAAATATATGCTCGCGACTCATCCCAACTTCTTCCGCTGATTCACGAAATCCTGCGGCAAACAATTTTTCTCCTACTTCGACACCTCCTTTTACAAGTCCAGGATTCTCACCCGTTCCGTCGTCCTTTGACCAAATGATGAGGAAGCGTGATTTCTTCATCATCTTCCAACCAGGACCACGATATCGAAACACGATTGTGACTGTCGGACGGTGCGTCTGAGGTCGTTTACGCTCGCATCGTCGCAGCGCGGTCTGTGCAATCTTCTTTACCTTGGACGTCAACCGTCTGAATTTGACCGTGCGTTTCTTGACCTTCTTTCGTGGTTTGTTTGTGGACATTCATGTCTCCGATCCATTCTTGAGGTTTTTTGCAAACTTGCGTAAAAGTACGCTTCTGAAACAGAAAGTCAAAAAAGGGTCTTGATTTTATATGGTTGCATAGTTTGGTATGGGCACCATGATGGTGCCCATGAAAACACAAAATTATTCCTTCTTGATCAAAACAAATCGTGGCTCGCCATTGCTTTGCGGTGAATTAAAGATCGATTCGGGCCGATACCAAAAGCAATGGTCATGCGGCCACAAATGTTCGTAGACGATGCCGACCTCGCTGTTTTCAGTATGCTTCACCCCGCGCAAAATAATGCGATAGATGCCGCCCTTGTAATGTCGATAGATCTCGCCCAGTGCCGCGAGCGCTTCTGCCTCGGTCGGATAGAGCGGATGTTCGTCGGACATACTTATTTCGCTTTCCACTCCCCTTCCTGTCGTACGAGCAGTGCCGCGGCTGTTTGTGGTTCGGCCATTAAGACTTCGACTGCACGCTCCATGCGCATTGATTGCGAACCTTTGACGAGGACAATATCGCCCGGTTGCAATTCTTTCTCGAGTTCAAGACCCGCACGAGCAGCTTCCCCTTGTTCATACGAACGAACCTGCATGTCACTCATTCCTGCGTCGAGCGCGGTTTCGGCCATGGTACGTGCACGAAAACCAACCGTGATCAGCATCGACGCTGCCTCGGCAACTCGTGTTCCCACTTCCTTATGTGCATCACTAGAATATTTTCCAAGTTCCATCATATCCCCCATGATCGCGATCTTGCGCCCCGATGTTGCGATTGATCGCACGGTGTCGAGTGCCGCAAGTGCCGCCGCCGGAGAAGAATTGTAGCTGTCATCGATGATCACCGAACCACGCACACCCCTCAAGAGGCGCATGCGTCCAGGCGGCGGTGACCATCGCGCAAGACCTTCACTTCCGATATTTACATCGATACCGACAACATCGCCGACCGCGAGCGCCGCGAGCGCCGAATAGATGCGTGGAAGACCCAGCGAACCGTAGAAGGCAACGGGGACCGATGCTCCTCCGTGGTTGGCGCGAAAGCTCATACCTGTCGGCTCATTACCGTCATATGCAATATCATCATGCGATGCAAAGAAGTCGTTATTGCTTTCCATGCCAAAAGTGACGGTGTTTCCGCGGAAGTCATTGCGCAGATCGCTCATATGCGGATCATCGCCGTTGATCACCACGGTGCCGCCGGGCTTCAAATGTTCCGCGAGCGATCGTTTCTCGTTCAAGACCGCCTGCGGCGAATCGAAGAATTCGACATGTACCGGTATCTCGGGCACCGCGGTGATCACCGCAACATCAGGGCGAAGCCAGCGGGCAATTTTGCGTATATCACCCGGCCGATCGGCTCCCACTTCGAGCACCAACCATCGCGGATAATCTTGTGGAGAAAGTGCAAGTGCCAGACCGCGAACGATATTTGAGACCCACAAAAAAGGATCGTGCCAACCGTTCTCAAGCCCGAGGATCGCGAGCGGGACGCCGATGTCACTGTTAAAGCTCTTATCGCTCTTGCGAATATGCAGGTGCGGAGAAAGCACCGCGAAGATCGCATCTTTGGTCGTCGTCTTACCCACGCTTCCGGTCACGGCGATGATCTTCGGATTCGCTCGCATAAGGACAACGCGCGCTTCCCAGGTGAGTATCGTCGTAATAATTTTTTTAAATATTTGCATGTTTTTCGTATTTTCTAGAACCTAGTCCCTAGAAGCTAATTTCTACCTATCCGGCGGTACATTGTAATAGTTTATCAGATATTGGGCGATTCCGTAGAACGGCATGGCGAGCGTGTCCGCGGCATACTCCTGACCGATCGGCTTATAGGCATAGAGAAAAACGATGAATCGAGGATCAGTCGCCGGGAAATACGCAAAGAATGAGTGCAGGTACACTTGGCCGGGAATGTAGCCGCCCGTCGCCGGATCGGGAATTTGCGCGGTGCCGGTCTTCGCTGCTGCCGTATAATGTTGCATCTTGATCTTGCCGTGCAATTCGTAGTCGTCGTACACAATGCGCAACATGTCAGTCACCGTTTTTGCGGACGATGGCTTTAGGACTTGCGGCCCTTGGGTGACGGGAATCATCCGTGTGACTCCGCTTTCATATTGGATCGCCGTAACGACATGCGGATCGACCAACCTGCCGTCGTTGGCCAGCGCAGAGAGTGCTCGAACCATTTCAATCGGGGACACCGTGATCCCCTGCCCGAATGATGCCGTGTCAAAGTTGACCGCCGGGCCTTGTCCATCGTCGAGATTGGTGAGATTACCGGTGACCTCGCCCGGCAGGTCGATACCGGTTTTTTGATTGAATCCGTATGCCTTCATATATTGCGTGAAAACGGGATAGCCGGTATGCGTAGCGACCCATGAGGCACCGACATTGAGCGACTGATTCAAAATCTGTTGCACGGGAATGACACCGCGTGCTTTGAAATCGTAGTTACAGACCTTTGCATTCGAGACCGTAATGCATCCGGTGTCGTCATATGTCGTCGAAGTGGAGACTGCGCCAGAGTCGACTCCGGCTGCCATGGTGAGCGGCTTCATGATCGAACCCATTTCGTACCGACCAGAGACGAGGGAATTCTGATAGACGGAAGCGTTCGGTACATCACTGTAATTATTCGGATCGAACGACGGATCCATTCCCATCGCATAGATGGCGCCAGTGTGCGCATCCATAATAATGCCGCCGTCGAAATTGGGCGTGTAATCTTTCATGATCGCGGCAAGCGTACTTTCTAGTTCTTGCTGCACATTCGGTTCAATCGACGTGATGATCGAGCCCTGATGTGCCGAAGGGTCGGTTGTGACGATATCTTGCATATTGGCGAATATCTCCGCAAATGGATTTACATAGAGCCCTGAGGAGGATTGCGCGAGCGTACTATTGTATTGCTTTTCGAGGCCGTACTCTCCGATACGGGTCGTTGAGGTGCCGTCATACCCGACAAATCCCAAGACTTGGGCTCCCAGCGTGCCGCCCGGATATTCCCGCCATGCATCCGGCGAGATAATGACACCGGGAATGCTCAATTTTTGTATCGCTGCCGCCTGCGCATCGGAAAGACGATCGACGATACTCACAAAACTACTGCCGGTATTCGCGGCATCCGCCAAAAAAGATTGCCGATCGATCGGTGCGATCACGTTGAGCTTCGCATAGGCAGTCGACGGATTACTCAGTGTTTTCGGATTGATCGCGATCGAATATCCGCTCAAAGACACCGCCGCGGAAACGAGCGCACCGTCTTTGGTGGTGAAGTAGATCGAACCGCGACTCGCGGAATCCGGATTCGTTTGGATGTACTGCGCCGTTCCCTGGCTCTTGTATTCAGTGCCATGCACCACCTGCACCAGATATAATCGTACGATGAGCAGCAGTGCGACCACAATAAACAATCCGCCCAAGACACGAGCGCGTATGACAACATTCTGCTTCATGAGCACATTATATCCGATTCCCGTTGCGTATGGTCGCCATACCCATATCACCGGGACGTGCAACGTAATCAGTATCCTGAATAGGAATTGGAGCAAGACCGATCGCAACTGCTGATTGCGGCGTGATATTTTGTGACAACGTGAAGTATTCACCCTCGAGTGATCCGATAGAAGCTTCGATAGAACCGGACCGTACCATTGCCTCCTTTCGCGCCATGATATTCATGATGGATGAGGAAACAAAATAGAGATAACACAGCGCAAGCGTGACGAGCAGTGCGATGAAAATACGTAGCATGATCCGCTCCGACGGATACTCGACTGCGAGCGACATATGCGGCTTTTGAGCTGCGGCAAAATTCAAACGCCCCTGAAAAATTGAGGGGTTATGTTTGCTCATTTTTTGAATACGGAGATGCATAATTAAAATTTATATTCAGATCTTTTCAATGACTCGTAGTTTTGCGCTTCGTGCACGTGGATTTGAAACGATTTCTTCTTTTTTCGGTTTCTTCGGTGAGCGCGTGATGCGCGTGCCACCACCAGATCGTTCAAAGTCGAGGAACAACTCTTTGACGATGCGGTCTTCGATGCTGTGGAACGTAATGACTGCGATGCGACCACCGCTTCCGAGTAACTTCCACGCACCTTTGAGACCTTCTGTGAGCGCTCCGAGCTCATCATTCGTCGCGATGCGCAAAGCCTGAAAGGTACGAGTGGCCGGATGCAGACGTCCATGACGATACGCTGCAGGAACCGCTGATTTGATCACTTCAGCAAGGTCGACTGAACGAGTGAACGGACGTATTTTGCGTCGCTCCACAATTGCTTTCGCAATACGACGCGAATACCGTTCCTCTCCCCAACCGAAGATGATATCTGCGATAGATTCCTCTCCCCACTCGTTCACGATCATGGCCGCGGTGAGCATTCCCTTTTGGTCGCTCGTGCCGTAGGTCATGAGAAGTGGTTCGTCCTTCAAGAAAGAAAATCCGCGTCCCGCATCGAGCTGAAATGCGCTCCACCCGAGGTCATACAGCGCCTTGTCGATTGCGGTGACTCCACGTGCCGCGAGTTCTGCCTCGATACTGCGAAAATTCGCGTTGACCAAGATGGTCTGAGGTTTAACCTTAGAGAGAGCATCTTGTGCACGTCCGATGGCGTCCTGATCAAGATCAAAACCGATGAACGTCCCCGTCGTATCGAGCATGTCCGCTATCGCGTGTGCATGTCCGGCACCGCCCAAGGTCGCATCGACGACGGTATCCGTCGGCTCGATGGAAAGTTCCTCTATCGCTTCATGTAAAAGAACTGTGGTGTGGCCTGCCTCGATCTTGTTGGAACGAGACACTGTTGACCGACTTCGCTCCGAAGAGCTTCGTCGAGTCGATGGCGGCACCAAGTCGCTGGAGGATCCAATATGTCGCGTGCGCATGACGTATTTAAGTACCTCCAACGACTTAGAACAACCAATCCACCTACAGAGCACCGATCTCACCGAGCTTTTCTGCCATCGCGTCTGCTTGCTTCTCAATCTTCGCCTTGTAGTTCTTCCACACGGCGGCATCCCAGACTTCGACGCGATCCGACACTCCCGCGAAGACGACCGTCTTCCCGAGCCCCGCGAATTCCTTCTGGTGATCCGGGATCAGAATGCGTCCCGCAGCATCAGCCTCGACCTCGGCCGCACCCGAAAGGATAAATCGGTTGAATCCGCGCGTATCAGCCTGGGCAAAAGATAATTCCTGCAATTTAGCGGCGACTTTTTCCCATGCGCTTCTCGAGTAGACGAAGAGACAATTATCCAAACCGCGCGTCATCACCATTCTTTTACCCAAACCGGTCCGAAAGGCCTTCGGTAATGAGACGCGCTTCTTCTCGTCGAGCGTATGTTCGTATTCGCCGATAAACATAAGTTTTTACAAAATCCCACTTCTTCCCACTGCGTTATAGTATAAACCACTATACCCCACTGCAAGACAGTTATCTACACGATTTGGGGATAACTACAGCGCGATATTGACATATATTAAACAACGATACATAATCTAGCCAGGATTCCCGTTCTATGACAGGAGCTAAAGAATGTCTGAAAACAAAGCTAAATCCTCCTTGGGGATTGTCCTCCTCGCAATGCTGGCAAAAAGCGCGAAATTGCTGAAGCTTCTCAAGCTTCTCAAGGTCGCAAAGCCATTCGTTCTGCTCGTATCCATGTCCATTTCGGCCATCGCGTACGCGTTCCTGCTGGGTCCGTGGCTCTCAATCCTCTTCGTCGCATTGCTGCTTGTACACGAGATGGGACACGTGATCGCGATGAAGCTCAAGGGCTACGACACTCCGACGCCAGTGTTCATTCCGTTCCTCGGGGCGGCAATCTTCGCACCGAAGTTCGAAGACAGGGACACCGAAGCCTTCGTGGGCTATGGCGGGCCGCTTCTCGGCACGATGGGGGGGTGATGGTCTTCGTCTGGTACGCGCTTACGCCGAAAGATACGACGCTGGCACAGATTCTGTTGGTCGGCAGCTACTTGAGCGCTTATCTCAACCTGTTTAACCTGCTCCCGATTAGCCCGCTCGATGGCGGACGAATCACGCAGGCGGCTGGCAGATACTTCAAGTACGTCGGCTTGTTGGCCCTCACAGCTTTCTCCATCTATCTGCGCGAGCCCGTCATTCTGTACGTGTGGATTCTGGTACTTTTTGACCTGACCATCGTTCCGATACGTCTGCGCGGAGCACTAATCTCCACCTGCTGGACCTCAATGGCAATCCTTATGTACCTCGGCTACAGTGATCAGGCAAAGTGGGTTGATATCATGGACTGCGCCATCACATTCCCGTTCGTCATTGGTAGCGTGGGTCGTGCCTTCTCGAACAAGGACGAAGAAGACGACGTCCGACCAGACCTTTCCGGCAAGCGACGCTCGGAATGGATTATGCTCTATTTCGGACTCGCGTTCGCCTTGGTCGCTCTGATTTATATCCAGATGCCGATGCTCCCGCATCCGCACTGACAGCAACACGCCCCGGATCACAATTCGTTCCGGGGCGTTTCGTTATTCCTGTTATGAAGACTAAGCCTGCCAAAAAAGCGTCCAATGGTTCGATACAGGCGGCCGCTTTTTTCTTATTACTTAACTGGCATAATCCCAAAGGTGTCGTGGTCTTGTTCAAATTTGATGCGATAACGGTCAAAGAATTCTTTACATCTGCGGCGCGAAGCTCACGTCGCGCGGCAATACGCGATGAAAGATCGCGTCGCTGTTCTTTATGGAATGCATCAGTTTTCCGAGTATATCGGCTGCTGCAAGCACGCGGGAATAGTCGGGCGCAATCGCAACCCACTTGTTCTCATGGGAAGCATTGAGGATTTCCGACAAATCTATCATCTGCGCTCGTTCAATCATATGCGTGTATTATACCTTTTTGATGACAAGGTATTGCCACTCGACGAATTTTTAATAGTTGCGCATAGTGCCAATGCGCATGGATGAGTGCCGAGCACCTCAATCTTATAGGGATAGCTTGTGAACCCGGCGGGACGTCGAACATTGACGTACCGTTCATTTGCTGTATTTTGACGACGTCGGGTATAGCCCGACATTCAACCCGAACGCCTACAGGGCAAAAAGGGAGTTCTTCGATGAAAAGAGAGAAGTTTGACGAGTTCGTCGCACAGGATCCGTGGTTCCCATGGGAAATGGGCCGCAGAAGTACTGGCCTACATCCGAAGGCCGCCGATATGATCGATCTCTGGGCAGACCGGCCGCTCGGCACCACAGAGGAAGAGCGTCAAAAGATCGAGAACGTGCGCACGGCCACGAGGGAATATTTTGCGAAAGGAGTCGGTTTTCTCGCGGTGCGGCCTTTCGAGCGGCTTGATCTCGACGCCGGCACCTACGAAAAGAAATGTAAAATGGGTGCAAGCTACTGGTCTGAGCATCCGGATCAAGGGATACAAGCGTCGTTGTTCATCACCTATATTGTCGTTTACACCGTTGCGGACAAACTTCCCCGTCCATACCAGCGGTTCCGACAATCCAAGATGGTCGACATGACGGACAATTCCTCGATCAGGCGTACGACCCATGACCTTCACCGTGCATATGGTCCGCGGTTGTATCTCGATGCGGTCGTGCGACACATCTGCGGGGTCATGGGTCCCATTTGCCACGGCGAAGTCTTCGAGGTGTTCAAGTTCCCGTTCGACTACAAAGTAATACTCGCATAGTGCGAGCAGCACATTCCCGCGCCGTCCTCGAAAGGATGGCGCGGATTCTTTTTTGGTGCGAGTGCCAGGCACGTCAATCTTACATATTTCGTGTTGTAATATTTCGCGAGAGAGACTAACCTTTCTCTAACTTAAGCTGTTTTTGATATCCGAAACAAAGACCACCTGCCTCTGTACTATCAGTGAGAGCAAGAAACGGGAGGTCAGTTTCTTCTTTCAACCATGGTTCAGGGCTCATTACCCTTCGTTAGCAGTTACTAAAATAGATATAAACAAGAAATATGAAAAATTACAGCAAATTAGCACTTCCTCTTCTTACCGCACTGGTCATTGTCGGCTCAGTCACGAGCATCGTCACGGTTGCAAGTGCAGCATCAACAATTGGTACTCCCACTACATCAAACACTACTAGTTCGCGACCGCAGATGACGCCGCCCTCGGCGATGGGCAAGGTCACCGCGATCAATGGTTCGACCATTACGATCACTGATCAGAAGCGCGGCACTACGACGAGCATGACTTATACGGTCGACGCGTCGGCGGCGACTGTTACTAAAGATCAGAATACTGCGTCAACGCTTTCTGCGATCGCAGTCGGCGATATGATCGCAGTTGATGGCACTGTCTCAGGCACGACGATCACCGCAACAGCGATCCATGACGGATTCGGGGGGCCGGGAGGTCCTGGTGACTTCGGCGGTCATGGCGGTGGCGCAATGGGAACCGTCACTGCGATCAGCGGCTCGACGCTTACGGTCACGGGCAAAGATGGCGGCGTCTATACTGTCGACGCATCAAGTGCCACAGTCAAAGCGAGCGGTACAACATCGGCAGTCTCAGCCATCAAAGTCGGCGACACGGTGATGATCCAAGGCAGCATCACGACCGCCTCGATGACGGCAAAGACGATCGAGGACGGCATCCCGACTCCTCCTTCCACATCGGCTACTTCCGGAACTTCGACGCAATAGAGTTGCAGACAGCATCGAAGTCAGCAGAACCTCCCCGATCGGGGAGGTTCTGCGTGCGATATACCAAGACGCCTAAGACACAAGTCCAAAAAAGTTGACTGACGTGATTATGTGTGGTTGCGCATGGTGCCCATGCGCAGGACGTTTCAATTTGATTGACAGAATCAATCTATATGCTGTATGTTATTTACAGTTGCCTGAGCAAAGTAAGGCTCGTGGTACATAAATAGGTCTTTGAAATATGGACCGTTGTCCCGCCATTTCATTCCCGTACGACGGGACTGAAATAGCGGGACAACCCGTGAATCATCGGAACTTCGCTTCTGCAAAATAAAACAATTCCGATGGTCGAACGAACGAAAGAGAGAGCGAAATGACTAGCTTTGCCACTATCGAGACTGGTGTCGTGGAGTTTTACGACAACAGATCCGACCGCACCTTTGGGAAGTTCATCACTGCGAAAGGTGAAAATATATTCTTTCACCTCAATCAACGTGACGAAAAGTACGAACCTTATCGACTGCCAAAACAAGGTGATCGTGTCGAGTTTGTTCGCGTCAATGCTGACAACAGAGGACCAAAAGCGAGTCGGTGGTGGTTCGACCCGTACGTGAGCTACCCCGAGATTTGTTGCAATCGTCTCGGCGTGACATCCCAAGAAGGTGCCTATTATGTCGGCGGCACCGCCCCCTATCCTGATCTGTCGAAAGGCATTCGATTCGATGGTGAACGCCGCGTGTATGCCTCGCTGCGAATCCACCGCGAGGACGTAGAGCGATTCGTCAACCGTTTCAAAAAATGGGAAAGGGGCGCGCTAATTCCCACGAATCTTTTGATCTATATCGATTCGGCTACCGGCGTTTTCTTCTTCTCGTCTTGTTGGGAACAGCCCGGTATTCCCGAAGGGTTCAAGACGATGCCCTTAAGCATACCAATGGTCGTCGATCCGTGTGACGAGGTACCCGACGGCATCATCGCCAGCACGAATGAGGTTGTACGTTATTTTCTCGAAGATTTGCGGGAGATTCCCAATCCCAATCCTGAACATCAACCAAAATAAAGAGTTGTTCTAAACCTCTCTGAAAAACAAAGGGCGTCCAATGGTTTCAAAACCGGCGGGCGCTTTTTTCATGATGAAAGAAAAGATAGAATGATACTCATCTTTAATTCCCACTTACTTGAATACCGCTATCATTTCCCAGTACCTGCGCTTCAGTCAGATAGCTCTTCTTTACCAATGACATCTTGCCATTGATGAGCTTCTCGACAGTATAGACATAGCCAAGTGAGGTATCATAGTTGGTTTGATCGCGAACATCCTGTATATCGCGTTCGACCAGCACATATCTGCCATTCTGAAAATGATAGGTATCGCTTTCATAGATATCGCCGATCCCGCGCCCTTTATCGAAGCTCGTGATCGTCCGTGCTGCCGGATCGAAACCGCCATTTACCGCCGTTACGATCGGAGTTGGATCGAACACGCCCGTTTTTGGATTGAACGCATAATAGCTATACGTAAAATTATACGCGCCGGCGCTTTCGAGGGCTTCGATATCCTTGTAGCCATCGAAGGTCACATCATGAAGCGAGAACACCCCAAAATTATTCAGAAACGGACCGGAAGATCCACCGTCCAAAATGAAGTCGACTGTATCGCTCGCATCATCAGCAAAAGGGTCGCCAGTATGAAGCGCGAGAATGGTCTTTCCGCCGTTCGTCACAGTGAGCGACCCGTCGACCGCGAAGTCGAATGTCACCGCATCAGCCCCCGGCCCGATCGAGGCCGTGCAGGATATCGGCAAGAGCATGTTCGTCTGTTCGGTGGAGCTCCCGTTTAGGAGCCCATCGCATAACGCCTGATTCTCAACAGCAGTGCGCGTGAAATCCATAGCGGCCTCCTCGCTCGCACTGCGAGCACGAACGAACGTCTGCTCGAGATACGAACTCCCGAAATCATGCGAATGTATGACAATCTTATCCGGAGTAATGAAACTGATATTCTCTTTATCAGGGAGGGTATCATCTGTCGTAGTTCCATAGGCGAATACGCCGATACTGAGTGCATTGGTGCTTGAAGTTGCGGTCTTCCAAAGCATGAGCTGTGAAAGCGCTGAAGCGTTCCCCGGGGAATCGTAGGTCCGCATGATGTTTAGACCGTCTTTGGTGACAAATCCGAGGAGTGTCGCGCCGGAACTCGTCGCGTAGTCGGTCGTTTGCGGCGACGAGCTGCTCGTATCATCATAATAACTCGAGGAGACTTCGCGCCATGCACCGAGAAGCTCTTGCTCCGGAGAATTCTGCGTCACGCTCGGCACCTGTTTCCTGGTCATCCAAACGACTGCCACGACTCCAAAAAATATCACGATGAGCACGAATATGACGCGTATCGGTACCCACCAGCGAAAGCGAGACCCAGAAGGACTCTCGTTCTCCACTGAAGACGGTAGCGGTTCCATACGATTCGATTACTGACAACGATAGCACGCGTGCATGGATTCTAAGTACGATATGTGTGCACAAGATGCCCCTTAGAAACAAAAACCCCACAAAAGTGTATTATTAAGCTGTGGCAGAAGAATTAGACACAGCATTGACGGACGAGGCGATAGCCGTGCGGGTCCAGGCGGGGCAGCAGGAGCTGTTTGGCATGCTGATGGAGCGCTACGAACCGAAACTGTCACGATACGGACGGAAGTTCCTTTCTAGTCCCGACAACATCGAAGATATCGTACAGGACGTGTTCATCAGTGCATTCCAAAATATCCAAAGCTTCGACCCATCGCGACGCTTCTCGCCGTGGATCTATCGCATTGCGCACAACGCGTATGTGAATGCGCTCAAGAAGATGAGCCACGTACCGATCACGCTGTTCGATTTTGACGCGCTCGTCTCACACACGGTCTACGAAGATCCGGACGAGTTAGAACGGGAACAAAAAGATATCAAGGCGATGATCGAATCGAGTCTCGAAAAAGTTTCTTCAAAATATAAGGAGGTCCTGCTTCTGCGATATTATGAAGATATGGATTACAAGGAGATGGCTGAGGTCCTGGAAGTCCCGATCGGCACCGTCAGTATCCGCCTCAAACGCGCGCGCGAAGCGTTGAAAAAAGCCTGGGACG
>CAINVT010000047.1 GCA_903854215.1 uncultured bacterium
CGCGCGTGACCGCGTCTATGAAGGAGCGACCGCGCTGGAAACCGCCCGCCGATCACCCATGGCGCAGGAACCAAAAGCCCTGAACTATCACGCAACGATCGCACGGGCTCCACAAGATGACATTTTCGCTTTGCTCTAACAATTTTAACTGTTTTCGATTGCAAAGAATGGAACGTGGTTTATAATTCCCCCTATGGTAAAGAAGACGACACTCAACGAACTTGGCTTGATGATGGAACATGTCGTCAAACATATGGCGACAAAGGAAGACGTCACCGAGCTCAAAGGAGAAATCGTCGCACTTCAAACACAGGTCAACTCGATCGAAACCGATATCCGCGGCATGAAGCATTCAAAGTTAGAATTCCGCGTCGCCGATCTGGAAGAAAAAGTCTTCGGCAAAGTCCGCGCCTAAAGATTACATTATATCGATGGGGGCGATCAATGGTGCCCATGCGCAGCTTTGGTCGCTCTACGGCGCAAACACGCTCACACCGTGCAATGTCCCCGCATTCGCCGCATTATAAAAGCTCTGAAGCTCGGCGGTCGTTTTTGCCGGGATGAAGTAGTGGTTGCTGCTCGCGTTGCTGACGCAAAAATTGAGGCTGACCGCATTTGCGAGGACATTGAGTAGATTGGCAAAAAGATGGAATCCGCCGCCGTCTGAGGTGGCAGAAATGCTGGTGGGACAATTACTTATCACCTTCGCAAACCATATCGCGGAAGCAGGCATGTCCCATGAATATATCGTATATAAATAGCTATTCGAAAATACGAAGTTATTGTAGGAGACTGTCCCTTCCGCTGAGGGTGCTGGCTCAGGAGTCCATACGGCACCAAACGAACCATTAGAATTAATTGTAGAAGCCTGAATCGAACTAGTGGCAGTGCTTCCGCCACGGGTTACTTCACTATACATTACGCCATTAGCAGCAACGAGTGACCCTTGATTTGGCGGATAGGACGATGATGGTAACATGGTCCATGATTCAATGGTTCCGTTTGTATTAAGCGGGGCGTAATATACATGATACGTCGTATCGATTGTGGTTCCGTTGGTCCAACTGGAGCCCGACAAATAAAGATAACCGTTTGAGACCGTGACACTTGGATGCGCGGACGATTTTGGTGCATTCGTGACATTCCATTCTCCAAGAGCCCCAGTACTGGGATTTATTAAAGAGTAATATATCGTGTTAGTTCCGCCGGCAGAATTTTGTCCTTCGACGACATACAAGTAACCATTTGCTACGAATGCAGCACTGTAGGCAAGACCCTGCGGAAGCGATGATCCAGAATTCCACGAGCCGAGTGCACCAGTGGACTGATTAATAGCAGCGTAATTTACAGCAGGCGAAAAACCTGATTGTTGGGTGTCCCCGCCAATAACATAGAGATATCCATTTGCGGCAGCTGTAGCACCATAGGTTTGAGAGAGTGATTCTGGCGTAGTTATACTCCAAGAACCGATGCTTCCGTTAGCGTTCACCTTTGCATACGATATATAGAGGGAGCCATTCGAATACACTGTAGTACCCTGGACATCATCCGAGATGCCAGTCTCATAAATGAATCCGTTCGCGAATACTGGCGCTACATAATAGATCAGCGTCGAATACGACGGCGATGCTTGAGACCAAACATTCAATCCAAAAGCCCTCGTTGTCGCAGGTACAAAAAGAAAGAATAAGCCTATTGTAACAAAAATTGTTTTAGGTAATGAACAATTCCTGATATCCATATGCTCTATGTAGTCGGATTTCTTCGGTCATTCTTTTATAAAGGCAGCTTTTTGAGAAAATTCCTGAAATCGCCGTTCAGGTCAGGATGTTTGAGACCGTAGGTGACGACCGTCTTGAGGTATTCGAGCTTATTGCCGCAGTCATGGTAGATGCCATTTTCAATCTCGAGTGCATACAGCGTGTGGCCGCCTTTGAGAAGGATGTTCAGAGCATCAGTGTAGACGAGCTCGCGATCGGAATCTTCTTCGGCAAGGTCTTTCATCGATTGCTCGATCGCATCGAATATCGACGGTTCGTAGAGGTATCCGGAAATGACCGCGTAGTCGGAATCGATAATGCCGGGACCCGGTTTCTCAACGATGCTGTCTATTGCAAGAAGTCCCGGTTCTTTCTCTTTGCCGGTGACGAAACCATACCGTTTGTAATCCTCATCCTTGGATGTACGCATGCACGAAACGATCGCGCTGCCGCCATGTTTTTCGTATGCGTCGATCAGCTGTTGGCAGCGGCTCGGCGTCGCGTCAAAAAAATCGTCACCCCACAGGACGAGGAACGGTTCATCACCGATAAAATCCTTTGCATTCCAAATCGGTGTGGCATTGCCGAGCGGCCCCTTTTGTCGGACGTAGTGGAAGTTGGCGAGATTGGCTATGGCACGAACTTCTTCGAGCTGCTTCATCTTGCCCGCTTCTTCGAGTCGATGCTCGAGTTCGTACGAATAGTCGAAATGATCTTCGATGGAACGCTTGGTAAAACCGGTGACGATGATGATGTCCTCGATACCGGCGCTGATCGCGTCTTCGACGACGTATTGAATGACCGGCTTGTCGACGATCGGCAACATTTCCTTGGGCATCGCCTTCGTCGCGGGTAGAAAACGAGTGCCGAACCCCGCAGCGGGTATGACGGCCTTGCGCACTTTCTTTTTCATTGTCTGAAGTATAGCAGTTTTAGAGTAACTCACAAAAAAACAAAACAGAGGATAGCGCGAGATTGGTTATATTTAGTGGCAGCGCGGCCCACGAAGTAGGCCGCGCTGCATTACATTAGGAAACGAGATGATTATAGTTACGAGATCGTCGCAGTGCAGTGCGGGCAGCGTGTCGCGTCGAGAGCAAGGTCATTCGACTTGCAATAGCTGCAAGTCTTCATTGGTGTCGGTTCCGGCGCAGGACCTTTGAAACGGGCAAGTAACTTATTGACCGGTACGACGACGAAGAAGTACACGGCCGCAGCATCGATCGCGAATGACAACAGTACATTTATAAAGTCACCGTACATGAACTTGCTTCCGTTGATCGTGAATACCAGCGTGGAGAAGTCCGGTTGCGTGAAAATCGCGGCGATAAGCGGAGTAATGAGATCCTTCACGAGTCCGCCGACGACGGCGGAGAATGCGGCACCGATGATAATACCGACCGCGAGATCGACAACGTTGCCGCGCAGAATAAAATCACGAAATCCCTTGATCATAAAAATGACAAATGGTTAGTCGAGTAATTGCCGATTATACTAACCAAATACGCGAGGTGCTGCAAATACCGTATGGTACAATATAGTATCATTATGAGTACGCTTTCATCGATACGCGAATCATTTCGTCCAGTCCCGCTTCGATACAGAATCGGCGGCGGGATTATCATTGTTGTCCTTGTAGTGCTTAGTTGGCACTTTACGCATCTTACAACGTCAACCGCAACGATACCGCCGGTCATTACGCATGTGACACTCGCGTCGGTTTCAAGTTTATCCAATCAATCCGGCCGATTACAGGTGACTGGCACGATCACCTCGCTGAGTCAGGCGACGGTGCTTGCAGAAAGTTCCGGTGAGATCATATCGTTGTCACGTGCGCTGGGCGATCACGTTTCCGCCGGCGCAGTCATTGCGAGCTTTGAAAATAGCAGCCAGCAGGCCGCATTACTGCAGGCGCAGGGTGCCTACGAAGCGGCGCAGGTAGCATTGGGAAATGCCAGTGGGAATACCGCGCAAAATTCGAGCGTGACGTCTTCACAGGCGAGTCAAAACGCACAGAATAGCGGAGCTTCTGCACTGGCAACGCTCGAAAGTACCTACACGACACTTGATGACGCGGTACATACGAAGACCGATACCTTGTTCACTAATCCACGTGCCAACAATCCGACATTGATCGGTCTCACTATTCCGAACGGTCAGATAGTAGTCACGCTCCAAAATGAGCGCCTCGCACTCGAATCGGTCATACAAGACGCGCAGTCGATCACGGCGAATGATTCCATTTCAAACATCGATACCAACATCGCTGCCATGACGGCCGATGTGCAGATCGTGCAGACCTATCTCAACAACATGGTCACGATGATCAACCAAGCGGTGCCGAATCAGGTGGTCTCCGCGAGCGCTATTGCAGGATATCAGAGCGTGATCACCGCAGCTCGTAGTGAAGTCGTCGGGAGCATGTCCGCACTTGCGGGGGCAAAAGCTGCCTACGATGCTGCAGCGGCAGGAGCGACGACCGCCGCGAATTCTGCTTCAGGCGGTACATCGGCGAGTATTGCCGGTGCCCAGGCGAACGTGAAATCAGCGCTCGGCGCATTGGATGCAGCGCGAGCCGCACTTGAAAAAACGATCACCCGTTCGCCGATTTCCGGTACGATCGTGAGCTTGCCGATCACACAAGGGGACTACGTGTCGGCATTTTCGCCCGTCGCGGTCGTTTCAAATCCAAACGCACTCGAAGTGGATGCCTATGTGACATCTGATGACGCGAAGACGCTTGCAATCGGTGGTAAGGCGATGATCGACGGCACGAACAGCAGTCCAACGCCGGGTACGATCGTGTTCATCGCGCCGGCCTTGGATCCGACGACGGGCAAGATCGAAGTGAAGATCGGCATTACCGGAAGTCAGAGTGCTTTGACCGACGGCAGTGTTGTCACCGTTGCACTTGCGCGTTCGACGAATACAAGCACGGTACTCAGTACGGGAACGACCACGCCCATCACCATTCCCATATCAGCGGCAAAAATAACGCCGACGGGCCCGGTCGTATTCACGGTGAGTTCATCGACCTTGGTCGCGAATCCTGTGGTATTCGGAGCGATCTCCGGCGCCCAAGTGGCGATCGTAAGCGGTATCACGCCGGAGACGGACATCGTCACCGATGCACGCGGACTTTCCGACGGGGAAACGGTCGTCGTTGACCCGAGTAATTGATCATATGCTGTGGCTCTGGAATTTTTTCCTTGACCGACGGCAACTGAGCTACGTTCTCGTGACTGTGCTGGTGCTTGCCGGCGGGTATTCGGTGTTGCAGATCCCGAAAGAGAACATGCCTTCGATCGAGATCCCGGAGGGGATCGTGACGACGGCGCTGCCGGGCGCGACCGCAGAAGACATAGAGACACTGGTCACCGACAAGCTCGAGCCGCAGATCGCGGGTATCGCCAATATCGATACGATCACTTCCGATTCTGTCGACGGCATGTCGGAGATCGTCGTACAGTTCACCGCGAGCGCAAACATCAATCAATCCATTCAGGATCTGCGGGACGCGGTGGCGCAAGCGAGCCCTAATCTTCCGGCGGATGCGACGACACCGCAGGTCACGAAGATCAATTTCAGTAATCAGCCGATCTTGGTAGCATCGATTTCCGGCAGTCTTTCTCCGCTCCAATTCTCTACGCTCGGAAAAACGGTATCCGACGATCTCACGAGCATTCCCGGTGTCTCAAACGTCAACGTTGCCGGCGTGCCGCCGCGTGAAGTGGATGTGATCGTCAGCAAAGAAAGTCTCGCGCAGTACGGGCTTTCGCTCACCGGTGTGATCTCCGCGATCAGTGCGGCAAACGCCGCGTTACCGGCGGGGTCCATCTCGATGGATAACGTCAATTACAACGTCAATTTTCAGGGTGGCATCACTGATCCGGCACAGATACAGAACATCGTTGTCGGCACGAAGAACGGCGTGCCGATCTACGTGCGTGATATCGCGATGGTATCCGACGGCCTCGCGCCACCATCGACATATTCGCGACTTTCGCTCAGCGGCAAGCCGAGTGATGCGGCGATCACGCTCACTGTATTTCGCCAGTCGGGGGCAGATATCCAGACGACTGCGAGCACCGTAAAAAAAGAACTTACCTCACTGCAAGGTACGACACTCGTCGGACTCAATGTATACGTCTCGCCATCGACGGACCAAAGTGTGCAGATCAGCAAACAACTCGGGACACTCACGATGACCGGCTTCGAAACGGTGCTCCTCGTCATCGTAGTTTTGCTCATCACGATCGGTTGGCGTGAATCGCTTGTCGCCGCTTTTGCGATACCGCTCTCATTTCTCATCGCATTCATCGGGCTCTATTTGACCGGCAACACGCTCAATTTCATCAGTCTCTTCGCACTCATTCTTGCGGTCGGCATACTTGTCGATTCCGGCATCGTCGTTACTGAGGCGATCCACGCACGCATGAAAATATATGCGACACCCGTCGAAGCCGCGCGCGCGGCACTGCATGATTATGCGTGGCCACTGATTGCCGGCACAATGGCGACGGTCGCTGTTTTTGCACCGCTTTTCTTCATCTCCGGCATCATCGGCAAATTTATCGGTGGCATTCCGTATACCTTGATCTTCGTCTTGATCGCATCGATCTTCGTCGCCTTAGGTATCGTTCCTTTGGTCGCCGTCCTTTTCACCAAGAAAAATCCTAACCGTCTCGAAGAGAAGCAAGAGGAATACACGACGCGCTTCACGAATTGGTACACCGGGAAGCTCCGCGTGCTCCTCGAACATCGCCGCTATCAAAATATATTCATTTGGAGTCTGGTCGGACTCTTTCTCCTCTCGCTCACGTTGCCATTCACCGGCTTGGTCCAGACGACGTTCTTCCCGCAGAGCGATGAAGATTTCATCTATCTCAACATCCAGAAGCCGGAGGGTACGACCCTCACTGAGACCGATCTCGCGGCACGCGAGGTGGAAGAGATTTTGTATACCGACCCGGATATCGCGTCGCTCCAAACGACAGTCGGCCAGAGTTCGTCATTGACCGGCGGGGGCTCATCGGGCAGCAATCAGGCGAATATCACGGTCAACTTGCCGGCTGGCCACAAAAAATCGAGCACCCAGATTTCAAATGAACTGGAAGCAAAACTTGCTGTCGTGACCGATGCGACGGTGCAGATCTTGCAAGCCAATAGCGGTCCGACTGCTGGTGCGCCGATACAGATTCAATTCGAAGGGAAAAATCTCAACGACCTCATCACTGCTGCTGATACCGGCGGTCACCTGCTCGCGACCATTCCGCACGTGACGAATATCACTACGTCGACACAAAGCAACGGCAGCGAATTCGATCTTACAATCGACCGAGCCAAGGCGGCGGCATTGGGACTCAATACACAAACGGTCGCACAAACCCTGCGTGCCGCGATCAACGGCACGAAAGCGACGACCATCACGTTGCCGAGCCAGAACATCGACGTCGTGGTGAAACTCAACCTGGATTCGGCGAACACCGATCCATCCAACACGACGCAGACGACGATCGACAGCATCAAGAATCTTTCCATCCAAGGGCCGACGCAATCGGTCTTGCTCGGTTCGATCGTGAACGATTCGCTCGGGGCGAGCAGCGCCGATATCGCGCATAACGACCAGAATCGCATCGAGACGGTCTCTGCATATCCGGACAGTAAGACCACGACGTCGGCTGTTGTCGCTGAATTCCAGAAACGCATCGGCGAGCTCCATCTGCCTGCGGGAGTTTCCGTCTCGTATGGCGGGGAGACGCAGAGCATGAATCAGTCATTCACCGAGATGTTCGTCGCGCTTTTGGCAGGGCTCATCCTGATGTTCGTCATACTCATCATCGCGTTCAATTCGATCCGCTACAGCTTCTACCTGCTCTCGATCGTTCCGCTCTCCTTGATCGGCGTACTCGATGGCCTCGCATTCACAGGACAACCTGTCTCGTTCACGTCGCTTCTCGGAGTGATCGGACTCGGCGGAGTCATCATCAACCACGCCATCATCTTGATGGATTCGATGATCCACCATGTCCGCGCCGAACCCAACAAGCCGATCATCGACGTCGTGGTCGAATCCGCCGCGATGCGTCTGCGTCCGATATTCCTCACGACCGTAACGACCGTCATCGGCATGATCCCGCTTTCCGCATCCAACGCGACCTGGGGCCCCTTCGCCTTCGCCGTCATGTTCGGGCTCTCCTTCGCGATCTGCCTTACCCTCGTCCTCGTGCCGGTCCTCTTCTTCCGCGCGCCGCATAAGAAAGCGAATTTGTGACGGCCAACTCGAATCAACTTTGTGCAGGTAGAACCCGCTTGCTATGTTCTATGAAAAAAATAATACTCGCTTCAACTTCTCCGCGAAGAAAAGAATTGTTTCAGAAACTTGGTATTCCTTTTGAGACTATCGGCAGCTCGTATGAGGAGGATATGACTAAAGATCTTCCACCCGAAGAATTGGTAAAAGAACTCGCTCTCGGCAAAGCGACTGATGTCGCGAACAAATATCCGGAAGCTACAGTGGTGGGGGCAGATACTGTCGTTGCATTTAATGGAAAGGTTGAGGGTAAGCCGCACACCGCAGAGAAAGCTTACGAAGTGTTGCGCTCGTACTCCGGCAGATGCGTCTCTGTTATTACCGGTGTTGCCGTTATTTCGGAAAATGAGAAACAAACTAAGGCGTTTACGTCAAGAGTTTGTTTCAAGGTTCTTTCTGAAGAAGAAATTGAAACGTACGTTGTGACGGGCGAACCGTTAGATAAAGCGGGAGCTTTTGCCGTGCAGGGGGAAGGGAATAAACTCATTGAAAAGATTGAGGGCAGTTTTGACAACATTGAGGGACTTCCTGTCGATGAAGTTAAGAAAATGTTAAACATCTGAAGGCTGCAAAGTGCGCATTACTTATTGACTTCTTGGCAAAATCGAAACCCCGCACAAGGCGGGGCTTCTCGAGGCCCGAAGGCACTTAGTGAAAGTATACCAGTGTTCGCCATACGATCGTCTAGTGAAGATGTAGGACATCCGATGTCCTACATTGACCGATTTTTCTCACGACCGTGACGACCGTGATCGGCATGATCCCGCTCTCCGCGTCGAACGCGACGTGGGGCCCGTTCGCCTTCGCCGTCATGTTCGGTCTTACCTTCGCGATCTGCCTCACCCTCGTCCTCGTGCCGGTCCTCTTCTTCCGCGCACCGCATAAGAAGGCGAATTTGTGATGGTAAACTGGATTTACTTTTACAGGCTAGAACCTTTTTTAGAATTGAATCTATTGTTCGAGTTTTCAACCCCGTAGCTCCTCGCAAGCTGGACTAATTCGAACATATATTGTAGATTCTTACCTAGTCAACCCCTGTGGGAGGAAGCAATGAAGTATAGCGTGCGGGACGCCATCAGATATCTTGGCGATGATGGGTTCGGGGAGCAAGTATTTCGGCACTTCATCGACGCGATGCAGGCAGGCTACGCGAAATCGCCGTCCAAGGGCACGATCAAAGAAATGCCTGGATCGAAGACGATTGAATACGAGAAAGACGGGTTCCGTCTGCTCGATGCCTACCTCGTAACGCCGCAATCGTCATTCAGTGGCGGTATGACAACCGAGTGGTTCCACGACATCCCCGTCTGGATGATGCAGTACTTCGGCTCGTACGATGACGACGCCATCCCGTGTCTCAAGGCGGCATTGAAGATGAATTACGAGCAACGGCTCTTCTTTGGCGGTCGTGGCCCGGAATTCTTCACCCTCGACGGTTACACCTACGTCAACAACGTCACCGAGAACGATTTCTTCGGGCGTTCAAGCGGTGAGGAACGGATATTCGGGCCCACGGGGAAACTCGCTGGTTGGCATCGCCACCAGTCTCTCTATTTGGTGCGAAATCCCAATTGGAAGCCGTATCGCTTCTGAAACTACCGCCGTCCGGACATCCGGGCGGCGTCGTCTTTTTCACCGTTAATCAGTATTATGGATTTACGAAATCCATCATAGTCGATCGATATCATTCTGCAGCGATGTATACTATCCGTGTATGAGGGGTCATGCACAACGATAAAGATTTTGATCAGTGGAACGAGGAAAAGAAAGTTTTGCATGCAGATGCAGAACGGCTCTTTTTTCATGAGCGCGAAATTTGGTATTGCCACCTCGGAAATAACATCGGCTTTGAGCAGGATGGACGCGGAGAACTATTTCTCCGTCCCGTCGTAATCATACGGAAATTCAATAACGAGATCTTTTGGTGTGTGCCGCTGACCCGTACTTTGAAGGATCTTCCGTTTTATTTTGCATTTGCAATGCATGTCGACACTGAGACGAGTAACGAACAAAGTGCGGCAGTCCTCTCACAGATCCGTCTCATCGATGCAAAACGACTACGTCGCTTGGTTGGGTACATTTCGGAAAAAGATTTCGCATTGCTAAAGAAAAAACTCAAAGCACTTCTGCCTTGAGCTTTTTCTTTTATTCCTCCGCATTTGGCGGAGTAGGGCCGAAGCCATTTGTACTAGTATGATAGCAGCGTGTTGATGAGAGTCAAGTGAAGGTTGATTATTTTTCGTAATCGCCGTCAGTGGCATCCGATGCATTATGAAAAAACGCTTCGATCGTATAACCGTCCGGATCGAGAATTGCCGCAGCATAATAGCCGGAGCCGCGATCCGGCCGAGGACCGGGCACTTCCGCAATCTGCCCGCCGGCATCGAGTGCCGCGTCAAAAAAGTCGTCTACCATATTCTTTTCTGCGGCACAAAAAGCGGCACGAAGCTTTTGCTCGACGCTACCGCCCTTGATCCAAAGATCCGAAGATATGCCGATGCCGAATGATGCCATGCCGAGCGCAGGGAAGTCGGTCGTCAATGAATATCCCAACGGCGCAAGCACTTGTGCATAGAAGTTTTTGCTCAAAAGAAAATTACTCACCCGAATTATCGGACGATCAGCGACCGTAGTCATGGGGATGTTGCGCGGAGCGTCTACTGACGCTGCGGGAAGGGGAATTGTTTGTGGAGTCGGCGGAGTCGTCGCGTTGATCGGAAAGATATGATGCAACGTCTTCTCGAACTCGATAAGAAATCGATCGAGGTGCAGCTTATGCCAATAGAGCGCACCGATGACGCAGAGACCTACCAGGATAACCGACGTCGCGATCCAATTCCGCCCGATCAGCGTTTCTATGAGAATATCGAGACCAATTACAATAAGAATAAGAATAATCTCAAGATCAATGATCTTTTGGATCTGTCCCTCAGTCCGTACTTTCATATGGGGTGACGGTACGTCTGTTCGAGAGGGGAGTCAAGCATAACCATACAAAACAAAAACGCCGCGTCAGACGCGGCGTTTTTGCGATCGAGTTGTTTAGACCCTGCTTACCTTGATCGCGTTCGGTCCTTTTGGACTTTCCCCGACCTCAAAGCTGACCTTGTCCCCTTCGCGAAGTTCGTCGAACTTGACGTTGACGAGCTCGTTAGAGTGGAAAAAGAGATCCTTTTCCTGTCCCTCGCGAGAGATAAACCCGAAACCCTTGTCGGTGAGACGGGCGATAGTTCCTTCTTGCATGTTGATTTGTTTGTTTTGGATAAATGCCTTCTCGATTGCCGAAGCCTTCGGGAAGGTATCAAGTCAGTATGCCGAAAGATGAAGATCGATCCTTGCTTATCTGGATCAGCCCTGGATTTGATAAGACAAGGCTAGCATGGATGGTTTCGCTTGTCAAGGTTTTACGTGTGGTTGAATTGAATCCTGAAACGAAACAGTAACAATATTCAGGCTTGATTCAACAGAATCACCTACCGGGTCCATCCCGCGGAGACTCTGTCGAGCTCGCGAAGGGATACGTGTCCGCTTATCCCCACCACCCCCTGCGCTCCAACACGAGAGGGTGCTAGTATGAGCGCATTAACAAGTAAGTAGAAGTCTCTACTCGTCACATAAAATCATGCGCTCAATATTTGGTACAGGGGCCCGGACGCTGTTCTTTCTGGCAGTATTAGGTGTCGCAGTGTTCCCTGCGCTCGCCGCGGCACAGACGACATCTTTTTGCGCCAGTTGTGTATCGGTGGTTACCATGCATCCGGTTGTTGCACGATCTGCCGGCGACGAACCCGATCAACCATTTAATGAAGTGTCGCTCCCGTCCGGCGGTTTCCGCGGATTTTCCGCAGCTGGAACGACGTATGCGATCTCCGGTCCAACCATCTATCAAATGAACGGGCCGCGCACGGCGGTACTCACTCCGGGACAAGGCGGCGCATATTCCTCCTGCGGGAATTGGCTTAACGGCACGTTCCGCTCCAATGGTGTGCTATGGGGACTCGTTGATTCCGAAACCGATTGTAATTACAGCAATAACGGCGAGACATACGGATCCATGGCCATTGGTCAATCTTCCGACAACGGCCTGACGTGGAATATTCTTGGTCAAGTATTTACTGGCAGCGATGGTCCGACTCACGGAGCGATGGCAGGCGAGGGTAATGGCACTATGGTCCATGCACCCGATGGATATATGTACGCATACGTCATGCGACAGCATCCGTATAGCATCATCGCAGCGCGTGCATCAGACACAAACCTCTCACCATCACAGTGGCACGTCTGGGATGGCTCGGGCTGGTCTTCGAGTTCGCTCGGAGGCACCGGCGCGTCTTTGTTAGGCTATCCAGGATCGAGTGTCGGGTGGTGGAGTGATCAAAATGTCGTGGCCGACATCAACGGTACAGACTCAAAACTCCAACTCTCTTTCTCCACCGACAAAGTGCACTTCCAGACGCTGGCCTCACCGTTCGTCAGCTACGATGCCGATAATTGGACGCGGCCTCAGCCGACCGATCTCTATGCATATCCCAGTATCATCGCCGCTGACGGATCGAACGTGTTTTCAAATAATCATTTCACGCTCTCGTATATGTACCTTCCCCCGGGCGGCACGTTCGCGAATCGGTATCTAGTCATGTCCGACGTGTATTTGACCATGCAGTCAAGCCCCGTAACGCGTCCGAACTTGATTGAACTCGCTCGCTGGGTTGATACACAGGGAATCCGTTGGACGACGACTGGCCCCAGCATCGGATTCGGCGGTAATTGGTCCTTCGACAAGTCCTTGGGCTATCTCATGACAGCCCAGCCGACTGGTGCCGCAGGCATACAACTTGAAGAATGCGAATCAAACTGGCCGGGACATCCTGATTTCCTCTTCACTAACGCAGCATGTGGTACCTACACCACACTGCGGAGTGCCGGGTGGGCATATCAGACGCAACAACCCGGAACAGCGCCGCTATACCGTTGCTATAGCAACGCAGGTCAATATCATTTTGCTTCCACTGACGCGGCATGCGAGGGTCTCGGAACGCAGGAATGGAAGCTTGGTTATGTCTTTTCCACATCTACACCACCGGTACAGTCTACGAGCTGTACTTGGAACAACCAGACAGTCGCAAGCGGCTCCTCGGTGACCGCATGGCAATCATCTTCTGTTGCAAATGGCCAGACTTGTCAATCCCAGCAGCGCACATGTTCCAAGGGTATGTTGAGCGGCAGTTACACCTATCCCGCCTGCACGGTGCAGACTGCATCTGGCTGCTCATTCAATAGTCAGACGATTGCAAGCGGCTCCTCGGTGACCGCATGGCAATCATCTTCTGTTGCAAATGGCCAGCAATGCGTCTCTCAACGGCGTACATGTTCCAACGGCACGTTGAGTGGTAGCTACACCAACATATCGTGCACGGTGCAGTCAGCAACGACGTCCCCCTCAATTTCAAACGTCACAACTGCCCCGACTAACGATACTTTGTACCACGGTGGCAATGCCGCGACTGTTTCCTGGAGCGCAACCAATGTGTCGAATGTATACGTCGACCTCTACCAGAATGGAACCTTTGTAAAACGAATCGGCTCCGCTTCTGCCAGCACAATCCCGTACACCTGGACGACGACGAATGGTATAAACGTCGGTTCGGGCTATACCATCCGCGTTACCGACAGCGCAAGTCCCAGCGTGTACGCCGAATCTCCGGCGTTCTCGGTAAACGCTCATAGTGTCTCGGTGAGTGCCATCACGCCGACTTCATACACGCCCGGCAGCACGGTGACCATCCGCTGGAAATTTGACGGCCTTACTACCTTTGCCGTCATCTATCTTCTCAAGGGAGGCGTCGTCCAAATGCAATTGACGACCGTCCCCGCGTCGGACAACTCCTACACGTGGACCATTCCTATCTCTCTAGCATCCGGCTCTGACTACGCATTTCGAGTTATCTCGAGAGACGGTATGGCTACTGCCGACACCCCCGACACTTTCACCATTGCAACATCGAATACCGCACCCGCTTCCTGCACCTTCAACAATCAAACTATCGCGAGCGGCTCCTCGGTGACCGCATGGCAATCATCGTCCGTCGCATATGGCAAGCAATGTGTCTCGCAGAACCGCACGTGCACGAATGGAACCTTGTCGGGTTCGTATACCAATGCCTCGTGCACGGTGCAGTCTCAATCCACATCACAAGCGCGAGACGCTGCTCGTCTCTCTGATATGCAGACCATTAGCACCGCGCTTGCGCTGTACGCAAAAGCCCACGGAAACTACCCGTCCTCCATTCCTGGCGGCGTCGGAACATGGGGTGGATGGGAATGCGGCAATAAAAACGGGAGGGATTCGTTTATGCCATACCTTGTCTCCAATAGGGATATTAGCCAGGTTCCGGAAGAAACCTTTTGGCCCGGTACGGGTGGTAACACATGGACTGAGTGCACGTACCGCTATTTCGCTCCCGTCGCTGGTCCGACCGCTTGCGGTAGTACTTCCGGAAACTATGCGGTGCTGTATATGGAATTAGAAAATCCGGCACCTGCAAGTTATAAACAACCAGCGTGTTGGGCGAGTATGAAGTGGGGCGAAGCGACCCCGAACGACCCAAACGGTGCGTTACTTATCTTGCCGATGCAGGCACAGTCATCTCCCGCCTCCTGCACCTTCAACAGTCAGACAGTCGCGAGTGGCTCCTCGGTCACCGCCTACCAAGCGTCTTCCGTATCCGCTGGAAGCCAATGCGTCTCGCAGAACCGCACGTGCACGAATGGAACCTTGTCGGGTTCGTATACCAATGCCTCGTGCACGGTGCAAGGCGCACACCGGTAGCAACAGTCCCAACCCCCCTCTGGTACCTCCCACTCGCCGGCAACAGATGCCTCTGCGAGTCAACTCTCACAAATCTCGCTTCGGTTCTTGCCGCGATCCAATCAATTCTTCAGTCATTGAAGTCATTGGGACAATAGGGTGCACAGATAGTTGCCGGTGATGGCTCATCGAAAACAGATTACAAAATAATATCAATGCAATAATGCCACCAAGAACTGCCCTGGGGTGTGGTATTATGGTGGCATTATTCGTTTTGCATATATTTCGTTATGTCCAAAGGAATGGATCGCAAGAAGGAAACAAAGAAGCCGAAGAAAGACAAAAAGAAATAATTTCTCAAAGCCACCCATCATATAACCGGGTGGTTTTGTTTCAAACGTATTACATTAATCAATATTCAAGACAAATACTATGCAAGTGATTCTTCACACCAATAAGGGCGACATCGCCCTGGAGCTTTCGGACACGACGCCGAACACGACCGCGAATTTCATCAAACTCGCAAAAGACGGTTTTTATGACGGAACAAAATTCCACCGCATCATCAAGGATTTTATGATCCAAGGTGGAGATCCACAGACCAAAGATGACGCGCTGATGTCTCGATGGGGGACCGGCGGTCCGGGATATTCGTTCGCCGACGAGATTTTACCGAGCAATAGCAACGATATCGGCACGATCTCGATGGCCAACTCCGGCCCCGACACCAACGGCAGCCAGTTTTTCATCAATACCGCGCACAATAATTTCCTCGACACCAAGCACACCGTCTTCGGCCGCGTGACCGACGGCATGGAGATCGTCGAATTGATCCAAGAAATACCGACTGATGCCTCCGACCGCCCGACGAGTCCGGTCGTTATCGAAAAAGTGACGGTTAATTAACGGCATTATTTCTTTACCTTGAATCAAGGTTATGTTATAGTAATTGCATGAAGCGATCAGGGAAAACAAAAGAAAAATATTCCTACCAGATCGTGCTACGACCGGAGCCGGAGGGCGGGTATACCGTTGTCGTACCCTCTTTGCCGGGATGCGTCACCTATGGCCGCACGGTAGAAGAGGCGAATAGAATGGCGGAGGATGCCATTCGCGGCTATCTTGAAAGCGTGCGCAAGACGAAAGAACATTTTCCGACAGAAGATCACGGCAACATTATCGCGACCGCCACGGTCACGATGTAGTGCCGTATGTCGAGACTCCCATCTCGCACAGGAAAGCAGATGGCGCGGATTCTGATCGCACATGGTTACGTGCTCAACCATGTCACTGGTAGTCACCATATCTTTTTGAGTGCGGACGGCCTTCGTCGCGTCACCGTACCGATGCATAATAGAGATGTACCGAAAGGAACATTGCGGGAGATTCTAAAACAGGCGGGTTTGTCGACGGACGAGATTTGATATGTTGAAAGAGGCCGCGCATGGGCACCATCATGGTGCCCATGACGCACCGTAAGGTTTCGCCTTACGAATCTGGACAAAAATAGTCACCCCCAGTTATACACACCTCCTCATCCCCATCCGTAAAGTAATCAGACGGAAAATATGGCATAATTACGGGCATGAAATTCCCGTGGGGAGGCCAATTTAGGGATGCATTCCTGAAACGATTCTGCCTCTCGGTCATGCTCATTTCTTTTGCAGTAAGCGCCACCCCCGCAAGCGCCATCACCATTCCGATCACCTCAAACACGAGCGCACCAAGTACCGCTTCACTGCAACAAATAATCGCCGACGTCACTAGTGGTGCAGCACGCATCGTCGCTTCGATCGAGACGACAGTCAGCACGATCGCACAGGAGGTCGACAACCGTCTCTTCGGTATTAGTCAGTCGAGCAAGCCGCTCTCATCGACGGCCGCCGCATCCGTAGCCGCAAAACATGCCGCGACCAGCGCACCCAAAGCGCCGACTGCATCCAGCAAACCAACGTCCAACTCTTCGTCATCAAGTGCACCACCGACCGCACCATCATCCCCGCATCTCTCAGTCAGCCCCGCACCACCCACCAACATCTTCGCTATACAGAGCGCACTCGGTCTCCTCGCTACTCGTGTCGAAGCCATCAACACGCTGCTCGCCACCACTGCGCAGTCACCACAATCACCCAATCTCACCAGCCAGATTGCCGCACTCCAGCAGGCGATCTCCTCACAGACCTACGGTATCTCGTCTTCCATCC
>CAINVT010000048.1 GCA_903854215.1 uncultured bacterium
ATCTTCAAAACGATTGGCGAACAGGAGAACGCGATCGACACCGCATTGAATGCTTGGGCTGACGATGTCGAAGGAATGAAGCTGCTATTGGGGTATGAATGGATATTGAAACAATGTTCAGTGGTTATTTAGGGATGGTATCAGAAGCTTGCATCTTGCACAATGCATACGTTGCCCTCGACGACCTTGAAGACCTCGAGCCCGTAACCTTCTTCTGATTCTTTGTCTTCGCGTTGCAACTTCCATCGCACGATGGCTGTTGCCATGTCCGTCGACAACCTGACCTCAAGCAATGAGACGATCAGAATGCCCATGGAAGCTTTGTTCGGATAATTGGAACGATAATCAGCGAGGATTTGTTGACGTCCCCGTTTTAGCCCTTTCACGCTAAGAAATGAGGCGTCGCCAGCGTACACCTGACACGCAGCTTCGATGTCGCCTTGATTCCACATCGCAGCGAACTCTTGAATCGCGTGAATGACGGAATTTCTATTCAAAACGGCCATCATAGCGGCCTCCTCTTATCTTGTTAGACCGAACAAAAAAGTAACACGTCGTCAAACGTCTGGCAACTCATTCGTGATTTTTTGGATAAAACGATATAGTTCAGCGATGTTGGAACTCTATGTCGCGCGGCACGGGCAGAACGTCGACAATCAAAACGGCATTTTGAACGGCCATCGCGATCTGCCATTGACGCTGCTCGGAGAAGCGCAGGCGCGAGCCGTAGCGGGGGAGATAGCTGCGGCGAATCTTCACTTCGATCAGGTGTACGCATCGCCGCTTCAGCGTGCGTTCAAGACGGCAGAGATAATTGCTCACGAATCCGGACAGCCGGAACCGGTCAAAGAAGATTTGTTGATCGAACGGGACTTCGGAGTGATGATGGGCGAGCCAATCTCGAGAATTGAGGAGTTGTGTGCACCGGAAATCATCAAAACCGACACGGTCATTTATTTTCTTAGTCCTCAAGGCGCAGAGACATTTCCGGAGGTACTTGAGCGCGCAGCGAGATTGCTTGCCGTGTTGAAATCAAAACACGTCGACGGGAAGATTCTTCTCGTCTCGCACGGAGACTTCGGCAAGATGCTGTACGCACACTTTTATGATTTACCGTGGCAACAAGTACTCACTGATTTCCACTTCGGTAACTCGGAAATTCTGTATCTGGCCGAAGGAACCGATTTGGAAAAAACGCGACTTTTCACAAGCGAGCAATTCAATCAGTAGGACGATGACATGCGGCATGGGCACCATGATGGTGCCCATGCGGGTTCTCATGATACTATTTTTTGATGAAACGAGGCGTTGATTACATCGGAGTGGGGGTCGGTGCGGCGATCTTCAATACAGAAGGAAAACTATTTCTCGCACGACGAGGTCCAAAAGCGAGGAATGAGCGCGGAAAGTGGGATTGTCCGGGTGGTGGCGTGGAATTCGGCGAGACATGCGCAGTATCGCTCAAACGCGAGATGAGAGAAGAACACGGCATCGACATCGAAGTCGTCGAGTTGCTCAGCGTGTGCGATCACATCATTCCTGACGAACAGCAGCATTGGGTATCACCGACGTATATTTGTAAGATCGTACATGGTGAGCCGAAGATCCTCGAACCAGAGAAATGCGATGGTATCGGCTGGTTCACTCTCGAAGAAGCGTCACAACTTCCGCTCACACTGACCACGCAACAAGATATACCCGTGCTTATGCGAAAGTATCCGGGAGGTTATAAGATCGCGTAATATAGCCCTATTTCGCAGGTTTAACCTGCGGAGAAATGATTATGGAGTGAATATCACCAACGGGTTCAAACTGTGTCCGGTAGCCAATGAAGTACAATGAGTGCGATGACTGAAGATGAATACCTCGACCTTGTAAATGAGAACGATGATGTCATCGGAAGAAAACTTCGCTCGGAAGTTTATGCAGAAGGTCTATCGAATTTCAGGGTCGTAAATACTTTTTTAGTGAACACCGAGGGCAACCTTTGGATTCCCCGTCGGTCTTCTACAAAGAGGATTTTCCCGCTTTGTTTAGACATGAGCATGGGCGGCCATGTTTCAAGCGGAGAAACATACCATCAAGCTTTCAAAAGAGAATTGGATGAGGAATTGCGAATCGACTCAGACAAAATTCCGTGGAAACTTCTAGGCCACCTCATACCGAACGAACATCATGTATCGGCTTTTATGAACGTGTATGAAATCCGGACGGACGTGACCCCCGAGTACAACCGTGACGATTTCGTAGAGTTCTTCTGGATCTCGCCGAATGAGTTATTCGCAAAAATAGACCATGGAGAAAAGACGAAGGGTGACTTGCCGACCTTGGTTAACTATTTCTACCCACCTTCAATGAGGAAGATTGCATAAAGCGGCCTCCACATCGTCCCAGATTTTCCATACGCTATACTTACCCGATGGATAAGGAGACTATTTTGCATACGATAAGCCGACAAAAGCCGCGCCTTATATATGTTTCGGGCAAGACCTGTACCGGCAAGACTACATTTGCGAACGTCTTACAACAACATGGATATTCAGTAGTCGAACTGGATACGGTCGTTATGAATTCGGTCGTTATACCGTTTCGCGTCGCGACCGGTGATGGGTTTCGCACTGCCTATCGAGATGCGGGGCCTACGGAACAAGCCCAGGCATTTATTTCTGCTGCGCGAACGGAAATTACGCAACGGCGCGATGATTCATCGCTCGTCGTAGAGGGAGCCATAGACAAACCGCGCATCCTCCACGAAATCTTCTCAGACGAATTGGGTGATTTTATGTTTATCTATTTTCATCCTGTTCACCTTGATAGGTACATCGAACGCATCGTTGCACGGTTCGTGGCAGGAGGCGGTGGTCAAACTGCAGGTCTTCCGAAGGACTTTTGGGCTCTTGTTTCAGAAATGGATCTCGCAAATTTCAAGCACACCGGAGTTATGAATGAAGGAATTACGAGCGCGATTACGCACTATGCTGAAAAATCCATGGAAGAATCGAAGGAGCGATTACGAGGTTTTCAAGATACTTTTCCTGATGTTGTTGTAACTGAAGTCTAATGGGGCACGGGCACTATGCGCATGCCTCATACGGATCGTAGATTTAACCCGAGGGCATTTGCTATACTCTCGTTATGAAAACCGAGATCGAAGTGAAGGCACGAATTACTGATAGAGAGGCGGTGCGGGAGAAACTTGCGGCGCTCGGGTGTGCATTCTCGAATCCGATTACACAAGATGATACGGTTTATACCGTGAAAGTCGGGACGCTCGAAGAATTTCTGTCGAATGATATTTTTCTACGGATTAGAATTCAAAATGACGGTCGAGTGATTTTGACCGCAAAGAAACCGGTGAAAAAGGGTGCCGAGAATCTGGTAAAGATCGAACATGAGATCATCGTTTCAGTCGCCGAAGAAGGACAGGCCATTCTTGAAATGATGGGCTATCAACAGGCAGTTCGTGTGAAGAAAACACGACAGACTGCTCACTTCAATGACTATGAAATTTGTCTCGACGACATCGAAGGACTCGGTTCGTTCATCGAGCTCGAACAAATGTGGGAGAGTGCGGAGGCCGACGGGATACAAGAGAAGATGTTTGCATTCCTGATGTCGCTCGGAATTTCTCCTGAACAACAAGTCAAAAAGGGTTATGATATTTTGATGATCGAGCGGGATATATAATCCGAAGTATGATCAATCGCGCTAGCGTTGAGGCCGTCGAAGCAGCTTCGTTCTCAAAACAATTTCGCAAACCGCTTTACGATTCGTATTGTTTCTCGAATATTCCGGGAACTATCGAGCAGCTTCTATGCGGCGATACGGATCTTCAAACGCTACCGCTGGACGTACTGAGCAATATTCCCGCGGCGTACGACAAAGTAGTATTATTTTTTGTCGATGCATTCGGATGGCGATTTTTTGACCAATACAAGGAAAAGTATCCGTTTCTTCGAGACGTTATCGAGCGAGGGGTTGCTTCAAAGATCACCACACAATTTCCTTCCACCACAGCGGCGCATGTTACGACGATCCACACCGGGCAACGCGTCGACGAAAGCGGTGTGTTCGAGTGGTACTACTACGAACCAAAACTCGACGCCATGATCGCGCCGCTTCTCTTCTCATTCGCAGGCAGCAAGACACGAGATACACTAGCATCCGCGAACATCGATCCGAGAGATTTGTATCCGACGCGCACGTTCTATCAGCGGCTTTCCGAGCGCGGCATACGGTCGTATGTATATCAATCGAAAGACTACACGCCCTCTCCGTATACCGACGCGGTAACTACGGGAGTTAGCATGACCATTCCGTTCGACACATTTCCGGAGGCATTGGTGCACTTGAAACAGGCGTTGATCGAGGAAAAGCAAAAAGCATACTTCTATATTTATTTCGCGCAGATAGATTCGATCGGCCACCAGTATGGTCCCGGGTCGCCGGAGTTTGAAGCGGAAGTAGACACATTCTTCACCACGCTAGAGCGGATATTTTATGAATCCGTCGCGGGTGAGTGCGGAAACACGCTTCTTCTGATGACGGCCGACCATGGGCAAGTGAACGTTGATCCGGCGACAACGATATATCTCAACAAGGAACTTCCCGAATTATCGTCGTGGATCCGGAAAAATAAGAACGGCGAGCTCCTCGCGCCCGGCGGGAGTTGCCGCGACCAGTTCCTTTACATCAAGGATGAGTATCTTGCGCAAGTGTATGAGACATTATCGCACCTGCTGGTCGGAAAGGCGGAAGTGCACCGAGTTGCTGACTTGCTGGATCAGGGACTCTTCGGTGATTCTCCCGGCGAATTGTTAAGATCCAGGATCGGCAATCTCTGTATCCTGCCGTATGATCATGAGTCAGTCTGGTGGTGGCAGGAAGGAAAATTCGAACAACATTATTACGGCCATCATGGAGGACTGACTCCGTCGGAAATGGAAACAGTACTGCTCGCACTCCCGCTTTAGAAGTTGCTTAGGCCTCGTTCATACATAATGTGCTCACTGCGGTGAGTATTACGAACGTGGCACAAGGGCGACTATCGCAAATAATGGGTACGTTATCTGTGGAAGAGTTCTTAGTTCGAAGTCATGTCATTCCCCAAGTATAAGCGGATGACCGTATGATGCGTCACAATTGCATATATAATTGAACGATGGCGCATTTTGCTTACACGGCAGAAAAGAATGACGGCGAAGAATACACCGGTCAAGCCGAAGCGCGTGATCGTTTCGAACTCTATAGCATCATTCGTCGGGAAGGCGGCCGCGTGAAATCCGTCGAGGAGAAGACCGGCACCAGCATATGGAGTTTCGGGTACTGGAACATGCGCATGTCGCGTGTGAAGGAGTATGAGAAGATCCTCTTCGCGCGTAATCTCGGTGCGATGCTTTCTGCAGGACTTTCGCTTGCTCGCGCACTCGCGGTGATGGAACGGCAGACCAAGAACGTAAAGCTTGCGCAGGCGATTGCCGGCCTCAACGACAGCGTGCGTCGCGGTGATCCGCTCCATGTCGCACTGGCGCAATTTCCCAACATCTTTCCGGATCTTTTCATCGCGATGATACGTGCCGGCGAAGAAGGTGGTGATCTGCCAGGGTCGCTCCTCATCGTCGCTGATCAGACAGAACGCTCCTATGATCTCAAACGCAAGATCAAGAGCGCGATGATCTATCCGTGCATTATTTTGATCGCGGTCGTTGGTATCGGTATCGTCATGATGATCACGGTGGTGCCGACGCTGGCACAGACATTTGCTGAAGCGCACGCCACACTGCCGCTCTCGACGCGTGTGGTGATCGGCGTCAGTACTATTCTTCAACAGGATACGGTGTTCGTGATAATCGCAGTACTGGCGCTCATCTTCATGTTTGTCACTGCATTGAAAACGAAGATCGGAAAACACGCCATTGATGCGTTGCTTCTCCATTTGCCGGTCGTCGGCAACTTAGTATGCGAAGTGAATGCTGCTCGTACCGCACGTACACTCTCGGCTCTTCTTACATCCGGTGTTGATATGCTTGCCTCGCTCGAGATCACCCATGACGTCGTCCAAAACTCATACTTCCGCGAAGTGATCAAAGAAGCGCAAACAAGTGTTCGCGGAGGGGCGGCATTATCGGTCGTTTTCGCACAACATGAAGATCTCTACCCTGCATTCGTCGGTGAAATGATGGCCGTCGGCGAAGAGACAGGAACGACCAATGAGATGCTCAAACGTCTTGCGATCTACTATGAAGAGCAGGTTGACCATAAGACGAAGGATATGTCGACGATCATCGAGCCGTTCCTCATGCTCTTTATCGGAGTCGCCGTCGGCTTCTTTGCGGTTTCAATGATCACACCGATCTATCAGATGTCGCAGAATATTAATTAGTAGCTGTCAGCTGTCAGCTTTCAGGAAAACTCATGAATCCGCTATGACAATCGACCCTGGAAGCTCAAAGCTGAAAGCCGAAAGCTACTCGCCTTCACGGGGAATCACCCTTATCGACACGCTGGTCGGTGTTGCACTGATGGCAATCGTATTCGTGGGGATCGCAAGCGCATTCCAGCTTTCCGTCAAGATCGTCACGAACAACAAGGCGCGTGCCGGTGCGATCGCGCTTGCTGATCAACGGATGGAATACATCCGGTCACTTTCATACAGTGCGGTCGGTACCGTCGGTGGAATCCCATCAGGGCTGATCCCGCAGAACGAAACGGTTTCTTTCAATGGTGTGAAATATAACCGCCGTACGTATATCGAATATGGCGACGATCCAAAAGACGGTACCGGAGTATCCGACAGCAATAGCATTGTCGAAGATTATAAATCGGTGAAGGTACAAGTGTTGTGGACTGAAAAAAGTACTAAATATAACGTAACGCTTGTGACGCGAGTGAGCCCGACGACCGGTCTCGAGACGAGTGTGCCGGGTGGTACGTTGACGATCCTTTCGGTGAATTCGCTCGGGGGTCCGCTTCCCGGCGCATCGGTCTTGATCGTGAATGCATCATCATCCCCGGCGGTCAATATCAGTACCTTCACCGATGCGAGCGGTACCGCGTCGATCTTGGGAGCGCCGGCCGCATCCGGATACCAAATAACCGTCACCAGTCCGGGTGATTCAACGGCCCAGACATACAATGTAACGACGCAAAATACGAACCCGAATCCGGGTAATCTGACCGTAACCAACAATCACACCACTTCGGCAACCTTCGCGATCGACGTCTTGGCAACGAAGACCATCAATACATGGACACAGATATTGAACGGAACGTCGAGCGATCCGTTCAATGATTCAAGCTTGATCGCATCGTCGACCGGTATCATCCTCTCTGGCGGTTCGGCGATGCTTGCGACGGGGTCGACGACCGGTGAAGTGCAATCTTCACCATTCGGTCCGTCATACCTCGCGAAGTGGGGGACATTCTCCTGGAGTGATACGCAACCGGCGTCGACCTCCATCCGATATCGTGTATACAACGGTGCCGGTACTGCGCTCGTTCCGGACTCACTCGTACCCGGCAATGCGGCGGGATTCACGAGCGGGAGCGTCAGTCTCATCAACGTGTCGACGAGTACCTATCCGACGATCCGTCTTGATGCGGTGTTCTCACGTACGAGCACAACGACGACTTCGGCATCATTGAGCCTGTGGAGCGTCAACGATACGTATGGTCCATTGCCGCTCTCTAACATCGCATTTGCTCTCGCCGGTGCGAAGACCATCGGAAGCGGTTCGTCGGGCACCCTTTACAAATACAATCAAAATCTTTCAAGCGGCGCATCGGGAAGCATCACCATACCGAATCTCGAGTGGGATAATTACACGGTGACCATATCAGGTGCATCGACCGGTTATGATGTTGCTTCGGCGTGTAATCCGCAACCGGAGAGTCTCTCGCCGGGAGCTACTATGACCAGTAACTTCTATCTCACAGCACACACGTCGTACTCGCTCTTGGTCAATGTACGCACCGCATCGACGGGCGCCTTGATTCCGGGCGCGACGGTGACACTGACACGAGCAGGCTACAGTTCGACACTCACTGCCGACGCATGTGGCCAAGCGTTCTTTCCAGGCCTCGTAGCGGCGAACAACTATTCGATCTCGGTTGCTGCTCCCGGACACACGACGTATACCTCGAACACGGTCAGCGTCACGGGCACCAGCGGCCTCGCGGTCGTCTTAAATTAACGTATGAAGTTAGCTTTCAGGTTTCAGCTTTCAGGTTTCAGGAAGAAAAGTATTCGGTACCTTCCGAGTTCCCTAGAACCTAGAACCTATAAGCTAGAAGCTGATGCACGCGGCATGACGCTCATCGAGATGATCGTATGGGTCGCGGTATTTACCATGACGATGTTGGTGCTCACACAGTCGCTTCTCTATTTCTATCGCACCAACCGATACACGCTCCAGGAGGAAGAAGCGATCTCATCCGCACAGCACGGCATGAATATCGTCGTTCAAGCATTGCGTACGGCGTCATATTCCAACAATGGCGCATATCCCGTCATTTCGATCGCCCCCAACCAAGTAACCTTTTATGCGAATGTCATCAAGGGTGATCCGCTGATCCAGCAAGTGCGATTCTTCATACAGGGGAACTCGCTCCTCGAGGGTATCACTGAGCCGTCAGGCAATCCGCTGTCCTACAGTTCCTCGTCAGAAGCCATCACGACGCTCTCGAATTATGTGCAAAATCTTACCCTCGCAACATCGACGTTCACGTATTATGACCAAGGTGGAAATCTGATCACTACTATGGCGAATTACGATGGAATGCGCTTCGTCACTATCAATCTGATCGTCGATGTCTCGACGACGAGCGCGCCCACGTCACTCGATCTCATGTCGTCTGCGGCATTGCGCAATCTTGTGGGACACTAATGGATATGCAGCTTTCAGCTTTCAGCTTTCAGCTTTTAGAAAACGCAGCACCCCGCGCATGGGCCCCACGCGCACGTGTGCGCATGGTGCCCATGCGCGGGGTCACGACCCTCATGGTCATTATCTTTATGGGAATATTTCTCCTCATCTTAAGCGCGCTCACCGGATTCGCGCTCGAAGAGGCGAAATATGGAAACGCGATCATTGATCGTGAGCAAGCGCTCGATAGCGCGGAAGCCGGTCTTGAGTACTATCGATGGTTTCTCGCGCATTTTCCCAACAACCTCACCAACGGTACCGGTAGCGCCGGTCCGTATACCTATGTCGTGAACGACCCGGAAACGGGACTTCCGACCGGGAGTGCCTCGATCTCGGTCGTCGGGAATACGCAGTGCGGAGTCATTCAGTCAATCGACATTACATCGGTCGGCAAATCGACTTTGAACCCCGGTTATCCGCGCACGCTCTTTGCGCGGTATATGGAGCCGTCGACCGCCGGATATTCGTATCTCCTCAATAGTAATGTGCACGCAGGATCCGACCGCATTATCACCGGCCCGTATTTTAGTAACGGCGGCATCGAAATGGATGGGACGAATAATTCGACGGTATCGAGCGCAGTCTCAAGCTGGGTCTGCGACAGCACATACGGATGCTCTCCGACGCAGAACAATGCACCGGGTGTTCTCGGAAGCGGGAGCGGGTCTGTGCTCTGGCAATACCCCGTGGCGTCGATCGATTTTGCCGGCATAACATCCGGTTTGTCGAATTTGAAGACATATGCAAGAAACAATGGCGGACTATATTTTCCACCTGCAGGAGCCGGTACGACGAATGCCAATCAACGCGGGTACCATCTCATTTTCAATAGCAACGGTACCGTTGATGTATATAAGGTGACCTCAACGATCGGTGTCTTGGCAACCTCGCTCTCCGGCGTACCACAGACCGATTACAGTATCATCAACGCGCAGAGCTATCTCGGCAATTATACGGTTCCGAGCAGCTGCTCCGTTATCTTTGTGGAAGATCGCGCATGGGTCGAAGGTACCGTCAAGAACAAGGTGACAGTCGCGGCTGCAGATTTTATCAATTCCAATAACAGTCCCGATGCGTATCTCTCTAATAATATTTATTACACCGCGTATGACGGGTCAGCCGGACTCACCGTGATTGCGGAAGGGAACGTCCTGATCCCGTTGAATTCGCCCGACACGATGGAAGTTCACGGTATTTTCGTCGCGCAGAGCGGGAGTTACGGAAGAAATTTCTATACTAACAATTCAGCATATGGTCCGACGGTCCCTTCCGCCTATTCTTCGTATGTAACACGTACCAAACTTACCACTGACGGCTCGATTGTGAGTAACGGCAACACCGGAACGCAATGGCAATGCGGTACACCGGGCGTCTTCTGCTCCGGATATGCAACACGCATCGATGCCTACGACGAGCTTCAGGCGCTCTCACCTCCGCCGTTCACACCGCCCGCATCGACCAACTATCAATTTATTGAGTGGAAGGAGCTGTAAGTTGACAATGTAGCTACATTGTATACACTTCCAGCATGGCAACAGTAACCAACAAAAGCGCGGTAATTCAGGTGCGCGTGAATGCACAGGTGAAGAAAAAAGCTCAGAATGCCCTCAAAGATATGGGTCTCGATATCTCGACAGCGGTGAATATGCTTCTCCATCAGGTGGTTATTACTCAGCGGATGCCGTTCGAAGGTCGAACAGCGAATGGTTTTACACGTGAGCAGGAACAGATGTATCTCAAAGAAACGGAGTGGGCACTCAAATACGCGAAGCGCTATGACAGCGTTGACGAATTGATGGATTCTATCAAGTAGCCTTTATATTTGGGGTCATGTATCGACTATTATTTACAAAACAATACGAAAAATCTCTCCTGCGTCTTCGACAGGGGAAATCTTGGAACGAAGAGAATATTCGTGAACTTCTGCGATTTTTGCGGTCGAGTATCGTTTTGCCGTCAGTATACAAAGATCATCAGTTAAAAGGCGACATGGCGATGTATCGGGAGTGTCATCTGAAACATGACGTGCTGCTGCAATATTTTCGATGGGACGTTGACCGTGCCATAGTGTGGTCGACATCGGCACGCACGACGATCTGTTCGGAAGATGAAGTTAATTGCCGCGAGTCTGTACTAAGTCCATTTTGGATGATCTGATTCCATCGTTGCATACAAGCTTGATGGACGACTGTGAAAGTGCTCTAATCTCTCTAGCTTACCCGGGCTTACGAGCCGCGTATTCCGCGGCGAGATGCGGGAATAAGGAGAGATATGATGTTGAGGGGATTCGGGAGGAAACTCAAAGAGTGGGGATCGCACCATTTTTCCTACGAACTGTTTCTGTGTCTCATGTTTACGTATTTTGCTGCGTGGAAGGATCTCGTACTCCTCCTTCCAGGAGGACCTGCGTGGTTGGCATTCCTGCGCGGCGAGATACTGAATCCGTCGGCAACCATGTCGATGAGCGGATGGATCCATGTGTTGACTTGGCAAGCCATTATTCTCGGCCCTCTGTGGTTTGTGTACTTCATCTCCAGACCATTGCGACGACGGCAAGAGGCAGAAATGAACGGCATGTGTCCGTGCGGACGCTCGATCAAAGGGTGTGAACGCTCTGGAGGATCTGATCCTCCGGCTGCGTATGATTGATCAAAAACGCCGCGCGGCAAAACTGCGCGGCGAAACTATCATAGTTTTGAACACGTCATAAAGTGGTACAATCACCCACATGAAATCACTACTCGTTGCGAATTGGAAAATGAACCCACCGACTTTTGTCGAGGCGAAGAAGTTGTTCGAAGTTACGAAAAAAGTTGCCGATCTTGCCAAGAATGTATCTATCGTTGTAGTACCGCCGACTATTTTCCTGCGAGAATTGCGCACGAGTTACCGTGGCAAACGACTTGCTTTCGGAATCCAAAACGCACATGCAGAACCGAAGGGATCGTTCACTGGAGAGACATCAATGGTACAAGCGAAGAACGCAGGGGCGACCTACGTGATCATCGGTCATGCAGAACGACGTGCGATGGGAGAGATCAATGACGATACGCGTAAGAAAGTCGCTGCCGCACTTTCGTTCTCGCTGCTTCCCATTCTCTGTATCGGAGAGACGACGCGGACGCACGAAGGAGAGTATCTTGATGTCGTTAAGAATCAATTGAAGATCGGGCTCGCTGATGTGCTCGTCGCGAAGCTGCCGCGCGTCACGATCGCCTATGAACCGGTGTGGGCGATCGGCGCAGATGTCGCGATGAGTCCGCACGACATGCATGGGATGGCGATCTTCATACGGAAGACACTCGTCGAGCTCTATGGAGAGAAGGGAATGACGGTAAAGATCTTATATGGCGGTGCGATCGATGGTACGAACGCATCCGATATGCTTATGCATGGTGATGTTGCCGGACTTCTCGTCGGACGCGCGAGCGCCGATCCGGAAAAATTAACCGCACTCGTTCGTTCGATCAAAAATCTATAACACCTCATGAGATATATTTCTGATGTTCCAAGTTCAGAACTGAAAGGCAAACGCGTCTTGCTTCGGGCCGGACTTGATATGCCACTTGAAAAGGACGGAACTGTTTCCGATATATTCCGCATCAAGCAAGCGACGAAGACCATACGTTTTCTTTCTGAAAATGGAGCACGGACGATCATTCTCTCGCATATCGGTCGTAAACCTGAAGAGACCAATGAGCCGGTCGCGCGTGCACTATCATCCGAGATCCGTCTTACCTACATTCCCGATCTCCTCGGTGTGGCTGCACGTCAGGCAATCGCCGTGATGAAAGACGGTGACGTAGTGCTTCTTGAAAATCTTCGACGAGACGAACGTGAGGCGGGGAACGATGACATCTTCGCGCGTGAGCTAGCGAGCCTCGGTGATATGTATGTCGACGATGCATTCTCGGTAGCGCATCGTGCGCATGCATCGATCGTCGGTATTCCAAAATATTTGCCGAGCTATGCCGGTATCCTTATGCGCGATGAAGTCAACATACTTACTGCCGCGCGCAATCCCGAACATCCATCCTTCGCGATTCTCGGCGGTGCAAAATTTGAAACGAAATCACCGCTCATCAAGATGCTCCTGGTGACATATGATCATCTCTTCGTGACCGGAGCATTGGCGAACGACGTGTTCAAAGCCAACGGCTTGCCGGTCGGCGTCTCGCTCATTTCAAAAGAGTTGCCGACAGCAGAAGTCTTGGCGCATCCGCATTTTCTCGCACCGGTCGATGTGACGGTCGAACGATCCGACGCACAGGCATTTGTAAAAAAACCGGAGTCCGTTGCCGCGGATGAAAAGATTGTCGATATTGGACCGGACACGGTCGCACTCATCGCGCCGTATATTGCCGCTGCGAAGTTCATACTATGGAATGGTCCGACGGGGCTCTACGAAGACGGATTTGTATCATACACGCACACGATCGCGGAACTCATTTCAAAAAGCAGCGCGCGTGTGGTCATTGGCGGAGGAGATACGATCGCCGTGATCGAAGATTCTGAAACGACATTCGGCCCCAATGTCTTTCTCTCGACCGGTGGCGGCGCGATGCTCGAATTCTTGCTCGATGGAACCTTGCCGGGGATCGAGGCACTCAATATGTAGGACATCCGATGTCCTACATAAATGAAGTAGTATCGTTTCATAACTCAAAAACCGCGGTCTTCTCGATCGCGGCTTTTTCTATTTCTTCAGAGTTTCGAGAATCGCTTCGGCAACCTCAGCAGCTTCGCCTTCTTTGTATGATCCATGCGGCCAAAGTTTGAGACCGTCGCCCTTGAATCGGGGGATGAGATGGACATGCGGATGGAAAATTATTTGTCCGGCATGCTCGCGGTTGTTCATCATGATGTTGACTCCATCAGCTCCGAGTGCCTTTTCAAGTGCGGTGGAAACGACGCGAACGGTCTCCATGACCGCGCTCCACTCATGTGCCGAGATGTCGAAGATATTCGATGAGTCGGAACCTTTGGGGATCACGAGTAGATGGCCTTTTGCGACGGGATTGATATCGAGGAAGGCGAGGGTCTCGTCGGTTTCATACACTTTGTACGATGAGATCTCGCCGCGAACTATTTTGCAAAAGATGCAGTCGTTCATATGAAAAGGATAGCATAGGCTGAGCTGAAAGGAATTCGCTAAAGGTCCGACCTTGGGCCCAGCGAATTTATTCATATCATGTACAATCCACTCTTATGGAGACAGATTCAATCTCAGAACTCGTTCGCTCACTTCTCGTTCGTCGCGGTGTCGTGACGCCAGAAGACGTTTCCGCTTTTCTTGCTCCCGATTACGACGCGCACACGCACGATCCATTTTTGATGGCAGATATGAAACGTGCGGTCACGCGCATTTTTTCCGCGATCGAAAAAGATGAACGTATCGCGGTCTATGCCGATTTCGATTGCGATGGTATCCCGGGTGCCGCGATTCTCTCCGATTTTTTTGATAAAATTGGGTACGCGAATTTTGAAGTGTATCTCCCGCATCGCGATCGTGAAGGATACGGATTCCACACGGAAGCGATTCATACGCTCGCATCGCGTGAGGTGAAACTCATCATCACTGTCGACGTCGGCACGGTCGCGTTCGACGGTGTCAGTTTCGCGAATGAGCAGGAGATCGATGTGATCGTGACCGATCATCATGAACTCTTGGAAAAACTTCCGGACGCGTTCGCAATCCTTAATCCGAAACGTGCACCGTATCCGTTTCCAAATTTATGTGGTGCGGCAGTTGCATTCAAGCTCGTACAGGCAATGCTCATCGAAGGCAAGAAAAAAAATATCATCGCGTTCGACCCGATTCCGGATGGGTGGGAGAAATGGCTCTTGGATCTCGTTGCGATTGCGACGGTCGCCGACATGGTGCCGCTTGTCGGAGAAAATCGCGTGCTCACTTTTTGGGGACTCAACGTACTGCGCAAGTCTCCGCGTCCCGGCATCATCGCGCTGTGCAATCAGGTTCGCTTGAAGCGAAGCGAACTCACCGAAAATGATATCGGATTTTCAATTGCTCCGCGTATCAACGCAGCATCGCGCATGGATGAACCGGACATCGCGTTGCGACTTCTGACGACGCGCGACATTCACGAAGCAGAACAGATTGCCGCACATCTCGAAGAATTGAATGCACGAAGAAAAGGGATCGTCGCGGGTATCGTCAAGAACGCGCGCAAGCGAGTGAACGAACGTTACATAGCAACCGACCGCGTGGTCGTCTTGGGCGACACATCGTGGAAGCCGGCATTGCTCGGGCTCGCTGCCAATTCGATCATGCAAGATCGCGGGGGTCTGGTCTGTTTGTGGGGACGCGATGTGAACGGTGATCTCAAAGGCTCGTGTCGCTCCGATGGCACGATCGCGATCCCGGAACTTTTTGCTGCGGCACGTGATTCATTCATCGAGTGCGGCGGGCATAATGCTTCCGGCGGATTTTCTGTTTCACATGAGCGAGCGGCAACGCTTGCAGACGATCTTGCGCGTGCGGCGGCGGGACTCGCGAGTCCCGCCGCCGCATCGGCAACCGCCGACGATGCAGTATCCGTTCATGATGCGGTCGTCACATTGCGCGAATTATCGTGGCCGCTGCTTCGAGATGTTTCGCACCTCGCGCCATTTGGTATCGGCAACCCGAAACCGATCTTTCGCATCATGCATACGACGGTATCGTCGATCAAAAATTTCGGTAAAGAAAAAAATCATATCGAACTTATGCTCACGTGTGACGAGAGCGGAGCATCAATGCGTGCGTTCGATTTCTTCCGACGTTCGGAAGATTTTTCATACGTGCCGGTCGCGGGTTCATCCGCTATCGTATTGGCGACCCTGGAACGCGACACCTTCCGCCAGCCCGCGTGTCTCGCATTACGTGTCATTGACGTGCTCTCGCAATGATCATATATCGGTCGGTATTTTCGCTTTTGTCGTTTCACAACGCGTGCTATTGCTTTCAGAATTGTTGTGGTAGCCTGATGGATATATGAATACATTCACCGTTGGTTCGTGCATTCGGTTCGGGTGGGAAACTTTTAAAAAGCGTAGTTGGTTCTTTGTTGGTGCTGGCGTCGTATATCTTCTTATAAGCTGGGCGATCACTTTCATCGCGAGCCTCATTGTCGGTGGTGGACAAGGAAGTGCGCTTGCAACGATTATTAGTTTTCCGTTCAATGCACTGTTGGCAATGGGGGTGACGGCATTCATACTCAAAGCACATGACAATGTTGATTCGGTCAAGATCGCCGATCTCTGGCATCCGCATAACTACTGGAACTTCTTTCTCGCATATCTCATCGTTTTTGTCTCGACAATCATCGGTCTCCTTCTTCTCATTGTCCCCGGCATCATCGTTGCGATCATGCTCGGTTATAGTTCGTATATCATCATTGACCGCGGGCTCGCTCCTATCGAAGCACTTAAAGAAAGTATGCGAATCACCAAGGGTTACCGATGGGATCTTTTCGTGCTCGTGCTGGCATGTTTCGGAATTGCGATTCTCGGAGCCATCTGTCTACTGGTCGGTCTCTTCGTTGCGCTACCCGTCATCATGCTTGCGATGGTGCACGCGTATCGCACGCTTTCGAAAATTGCCGAAGTAACTCCGTCGTCGTCGCCCGAGCATGTCTGAAAAAATAATCATCTACACCGACGGCGGTGCGCGCAATAATCCGGGACCTGCCGGCGCAGGTGCGGTGATCATCGACGGTGACACGGTCGTATCCGAGATCAAAAAATTTCTGGGAGAAAAACAAACGAATAATTGGGCTGAGTATGAAGCGGTGTTTCTCGCACTAACTGAAGCGAAACGTCTCGGATATGCGGAGCGTCCGATCGAAGCACGGCTCGACAGTAAGCTCGTCGCTGAACAACTCTCGGGCAATTGGAAAATAAAGGAACCGACCTTGAAACCGCAGTGGGCGAAAGTCCGTGCGCTGATGCAAGAAAGTTTCCCCGCAATAAAATTCGTGTATGTTCCGCGCGAACAAAATAAGGAAGCTGATCGTCTCGTGAACGAAGCGATCGACGAGGCAGGGTATTGATGCGCTACAATAGATAGATGATGGGGTCACGTCTCTTGTGGGCGGTCGTTCTCGGTTTTTTACTCGGGGTCTTTGTCCGATCGTTTCTTGCGGTCGGTTTTTCATTTGAATTATTTGCAATCTTGTTGGCGCTTGCCGCACTTACGTGCGGTGCGCTGGAAAAAGAAAAATCAAAATCGCTTCTTATCATTGCCGTTGCACTACTGTTTTTTGCCGTCGGCATCGCACGAATGAATGCGGCGGTCGTGACCGGTGATCCGTTGATGACCGCGCAGCTGAATAAACAGGTTTCGATCATCGGAGTCGTTTCCGCTGAACCCGATGTGCGCGATAGCAGTGTTCGACTTTCTATCCGAGCGGACGAATTGATCGTCGGAAGCAGTACCGAGAATGTCCGGGCGGGTGTCTTGGTGAACGTGCCGTCGCATACGGATGTACGCTATGGTGATGCGGTGCGCGTGTCGGGGATGCTGCAACTGCCGCAGTCGTTCGACACTGGAGACGATAGACAATTCGATTATCCGGATTATCTTGCCGCAAGCGGGATTGCATACACGCTTTCATTCGCGCAGGCGGACCGTCTCGGTACGAACAGCGGAACTGTTTTTCTATCGCTTGCGATCGATGCGAAGCATACGTATCTCAATGGAGAAGGCGCGGTACTGCCGGAGCCTGAAGCGGGACTTGCCGGCGGCATCACCGTCGGCGACAAGCGGTCGATCGGTCCCGCACTCTCATCAGATTTCCAAAAGGTAAGTTTGCTGCAGATGGTCGTGCTATCGGGTTACAACATTACCGTCGTCGCGAATTTTGCCGCGCAACTTTTGGCGTGGACATCGAGTTACGTGCAATTTGGTGCGGGAATTTTCGTGGTCATTTTTTTTATTCTCATTTCCGGCGGTGCGTCGAGCGCAGTACGAGCGGGACTGATGGCGATACTTGCGATGTACGCGCGAGCGTCGGGACGTACCTACGATGCACTGCGCGCACTTGCGGTCGCCGCATTCGCTATGACCGTTTGGAATCCGTTCACACTCGCTTTTGATCCGGGCTTTCAACTCTCCGCACTCGCCATGATTGGTCTCACGGTCTTCACACCGATATTTTCAAATCATCTCCAGTGGATTTCCGCGCGCTTTGCATTGCGAGAGATTGTTGCTTCAACCGCAGCGACACAGCTCGCTGTCTTGCCGTTCATCTTGTATCAAAGCGGGCAGCTTTCACTGCTCGCGATTCCTGCAAATATTTTTGCAATGGTGCCGGTACCGCTCGCCATGCTTACCGCATGTATCGCGTCGGCCGCAGGAGCTATCTTCGGTGCCGTAGCAACGCCGATTGCATTTCCTGCCTATACGCTGCTCGCTTACATAATCGCAGTCGCACATTTCTTTGCATCGTTGCCGTTCGCGTCGATCATCGTGGGAGCATTCAGTGCATGGTGGATGCTTGTCGCGTACGGGTCGCTTTTTGGTGGAGTTTGGATCATACACAAAAAAACAATAAAAAATAAAATTTACGCGTTGCGTAGTGTGCGCAATCACCAGAAGTACTTATGAACAAAAACAGCCCTGTATGAGGGCTGTTTTTGTTGTCGAATTTGAAGGAGAAGAAATCTACATCTGTCCTCCCATCATCGGCGGCGGCGTATGCATCACTACAGGGGCTGCCATTTTCTTTCCGAGCCACCATCCGACGAGCGCCGCGGGAATGACCCAGAAGGCGAGGAGGACGAGTGTCGACCAGTTCCAGAGGAACGGTCCGAAATTTGGCAGGACACTGATGAGTTGTGAGACCGATCCGCTCTGCGCCAAGACGCCGGCAATACCGGAGATGAACGTCGTCAAGATTGAGATCACAAATCCGCTCACACCGAAGACGAGTCCGGTCATCCACGAAGCCATTGGTGCCTTGCGGTAGTACCAGAGCGTCACCAGTCCGGCGACGATCGCCGCAAGGACGACATAGAGAATATATTGCGGAGTAAGGAGACCGCCACCTGCCTTCGCGGGCACGAGAGAAGCAATGCCTGCAACGACGTTGTTGATAAGGTAGTTCCCGAGGAAGGCGACTAAAAGAACGCGTTCCCATTTCATACTGATATCTTTCATATACGAACTGTTATGCTAATTGATTAAATATCTCTAACAAATGAATAATACCTTACCCTGTGATGCTGGCAAACCGCTTTTCCACTGTTTTCCAGTTGAGGTTTTTGAAGAACGCATCAACATATTTGGCCTTGCCCTGAGCTCCATAGTCAAGGATAAATGCATGTTCCCACACATCGAGTGCGAGTAAGATGGGGAGCCCGGCGAAATGCCCCATATGCTGTTCGCCCGAGAAACCGATAAGAAACTGCTTCGCCACCGCATCCCAGTAGAGCAACGACCATCCGGGGCCGCGCAGCATCGCGACCTGACGCAGTTCCGCAACGCAGTAATCGACATTGCTGTATTGTGCGATGATTGCACTACTGAGAGGACCACCTGTAGTGAGCTCCGTCGCACCGCCTTCGAATTGCGTGAAATAAAGTTCATGCAAACGCATGCCACCGAATTCGAATGAGCGACGGCGCATTAGCTCGCCAATCGCGAGCGCGTTCTTCTCCTGATCCTTCATGAGATCGCCTGCGAGTGTCGTCACCGCATTACAATTCTTCACATAGCCGTTGTAGAGCCCGATATGCTCATCGACTGACTTTTGTGATATTCCATCGAGTACCGGAATGTTGAATGTCTGTGCCTGATATTCCATAAATTGTTTCTGGTTGATATGGTTGATAACACCGCGAAGTATATCATTTGGTTTATGGGGTTAGAATGAGGCATGTGCACGAGCGCACGAATCGTTGGGGTCGCGATAGTCGTGCTCGCGGTGGTTGCGGGAGGCATTTGGGCTGCCGTGTTCGACAAAACGCGGAATGAAAATTTGCGCGTCTCATTTCTTAATGTCGGGGAGGGTGATGCTATTTTTATCCAGGCGCCAAGCGGCCGGACAGTGCTCATTGACGGCGGTCCTGATGTGGGTGTTTTGCGTCAGCTGAGCACGGTGAGCCCTTGGTATACGCATTCGATCGACGTAGTCATTCCGTCGCATCCGGATGCCGACCATATCACCGGCCTTATTGACGTGCTCGAGCGGTATCATATCTCGTATGTCGTTCAATCGAGTGTTCTCGGTGACACGCCGATATGGAATATGCTCGAAAACGAGATAGCAAAAAGTGCAGGACACGGGACGAGGATCATCACCGCATTGCGCGGGCAGATCATTGATCTAGGAAGTGGTGCATATCTAGAAATTCTTTCGCCCGACCGGAATGTGCCAAATGTCGATACAAATGTGGGATGTGTCGTCACACGGCTCGTTTATGGCGCGACATCATTCATGTTCTCTTGCGATGCACCACAAAATATCGAGGATTACCTGGTGTATCTTGATGGAAAAAATCTCCATTCAGATGTGTTGAAAGCCGGACATCACGGGTCGAAGAATTCATCGTCACCCCTCTTTGTTGGCTTTGTCGATCCGCAATATGCCGTCTATTCGCGTGGTTGCGACAATAAATACGGCTTTCCCGCTGCCGAAACCGTAGCGACGTTCAAGCAATTCGATATCCCAACCTTCGATACTTGCACTGATGGCACCGTGACCTTCACGAGCGATGGTCAAAAGGTAACCAAAATGTAGGATTTCGTGGTTGATGGAAAAGTCCGTAAATTACCCAATTGGGTAATTTACGGACTAATGAGATAGGACTCATAGCGAAAAGTGCACGGAAAAATCAATCAAAATGAGGCTGTTCCAGGAGGAGGTTTAACCTCCTCCTTGGCGCTTACGTACTCCGTCTGCGGAGCGGTGGTCTTGAGGAATCGAAGACGGCACGCGATGCGCTCCGGTGACCAGCCGAGTCGGAGCATCTTTTCCACAAACCGCGTGAGGAAGCGCGAGAGGGCGACCTTCACGCAGTCACGCTTCTTCTGGCTTTGTTTGAGACCAGCCCGCCGCTGCGCTTTCGACGCCGTGTACTTCTTTCGTCCACCGTTTCGCTTCACCTCGTCCCCGATCGCCGCCTTCGACCGTTTGAGAGCGTCGGCTATCTCCTGATATGAATAATCTTGTCCCAGGAATCCTTCGACCAATACCCGCTCCTCGTATGAGAGGTGCGGTTTCTTCGTGCCCGTTCGTTTCTGCATATACGGCTCATTTTAATCTGCGCCGCCGTCCGCATTTAAGATTCAGGATTCAGTCCCGCAGAACAAGGGAGAGGCAGTAATGAGCCAATCGAGGTTAATTCTGTTTAAGGCAATCGTCGGACATCACCACGATCATCGGCGTGCGATCGACGACTTTGTCGTGCCGATGGACGTCGAAATACCATTCACCGTCCGGCAGGTCAAGGACGTTGCAATGACGGACGAGGCGGTGCAGGGTCGACTCGTCGTCGGAAACCATTTCCACACTCCTGAGTCCAATCGTCGCGAGCTTTTCGTGGCGACGGGTCCGGAAAAAACGGCTCTGTTCAGAGCTCGTTTCCGCGAAGCGGGCGGGGAGATACAGGAATTCACCCTGTATCGCGGCGACAGCTGCATCGTACTTCCGACGGTGTCGCACGCGTTCATTCCGCTCTGTTCGGGCGTGGTCTTGCGCGGTCTGTCGAACCTGCCGTACGATGCGGCACATGATGTTCCGGACAAGCTGTTCTGAATCCCAATACAGCCGCATAAAGAAACGAACGCCCGGCAGCAAGTCCGGGCGTTCAACTTTTTGGATTTTTTAATGCCAATCTCTACTTGGGAGCTCGGCTCCCAAGTTAGGCGACGAGGCCGGCTTTCTTGAGGGTGAGGTAGGCGCCACGCTTTTTCATGGTCTTAAGACCCTTCGCTGAGACACTGAGTGTGATCTTCTTGCCTAATTCAGGTACGAAAAGAGTCTTTTTTTGGATGTTGACCTGGCGACGGCGTTTGCCCGTTGGGTTGAATTTGGTCGCGCGAACGCGGTTGGAATACCCGCCACCAACCTGGGAATGCTTGCCTGTTATGTCGCATGTGCGTGCCATATCGAAGAGATACTACGTGATTTTCCGGAAAATGCAACTAAGATGCTATATAATGTACGACATATATGGGGGTCAAATCTCACGATGAACACGTGGTCTACATCTTTATAGATGCCTCAAACCTCTGGCAGGCGCAAAAGGCAAAGGGAAGAATGTTCGACTATGAGAAACTCAAGGCATTCCTAAAGAAGAAGTTTTTCGCAACTGAAATACAGATATTCTATTACACTGCATATCCTGCCGAAGGAACGCGAGACTACGATCTAGCTGCCAAGTATAAATTCTTCACGTATCTCAAGAAAGGTCTCGGGTTTACGGTACGAAAGAAAGAATTGAAACGGATCGTAACTCATAGTTAACTCGGAGATTCGATACAAGAAAAGGGGAACATGGATGTTGAAATGACGATCGATATTATGCACCATCATAAAAAGTTCAACACCGCGGTATTTTTTTCTGGAGACTCTGATTTTCTTGCGTTAGTGACGTATCTAAGAAATGGTGGCAAAAAAGTGTTCATCTTTTCTTCCAAGAACAATGTCTCTCAAGAGTTGCGAACAGGCGCAGACGGATACTTCGATGTACTCATGATTGAGGATGACGTTTGGGGGAGGGAACTCAAACACAGAGAGGCTTCAAAATAACAAATACTAAAAGTAGCCCTCCTTGCGGAGGGCTACCCTTGGATGTAATACCCTTACGGTTTGAGATAAACCGTAAGACCCATTTACTATACTCAAGCCTTATGAAGATAGCAAGAATAAATTTTCAAATCTGCCCAAAATCGCACTATCCACTCGCGACCATTGTTCGATATCGTCGGGGGAGGGTACTATTCAGTCATTACTATCGGGTCAAATTAAGGGAATGTACTTCGACCAGAGTTCGCTCACGACCGGTTTCGCCGATCCTACGATCACTGGAAGTGCCACGAATATTTCGCAAATCGAAATTGACCTCAAAGGATACGCACGTGTCTATGCGACAGTCTCAAATGGTCGCTGGTCAGCATCCCTCCCGTTCCCAGCATCTGGTAGTTACTCTATACGGGTAGTTGACCCTAACGCGGGGAACGTATTGACGCAGGGAATGCTTACGATTACACCAAGACAATAAAATACCGTTAGATTTGCTGTAGTATCCGAGTGGACTTCACCAGTGCAATCCTCATGTCACGATCGTCGTATTCTCTGCCAGCATCCAAGAAAAAATCCCCCTACGAGCGCGTCAAATCAGCACGTGATACTGGTCATCGCATTAAAATATTGACATATATTTGAGCTATATATAAGCTATATATATGACTACACAGATCGTATTCAATATTGACCCGACGATAAAGGCCAAAGCCATGAAGCGCGCCAAACATCTCGGCGTGCCCTTTGCCTCGGTATTGAAGATGGCGACACGGGCATTTGCCGATGGGAAATTCAATATCGAGATGGTTCCCGAGGAGAAATTCAACCCCAAAACACGCCGCCAGATCGAAGCGGCTCTGCACGATATCAAAGAGCGCAAGAACCTTGTCTCTTTTAAGGATCAAAAGGACCTCGACGATTATTTGTTATCGATATAGCCAAACTCACACGGGGTCATGGGAATCAAACTTTACCGGTCGTTTCTCAAAAACTTCAAGAGATTACCGCACGATGTGCGTATCAAATTCATCGAGCGCAAAAATCTATTTCTCGAGGAGCCGTTCCATCCACTCTTGAACAATCACTCAGTCGAGAAAGCATATCCCGATTGCCGAAGCATCAACGTCACCGGCGATTACCGAGCGATTTTCTTTGAACAGGGAAACGAGGTGATATTTATCCGTATCGGTACGCACTCCGAGCTGTATTGAGACTTTACTAACTAACGAGATGATTTCTTTGCTATAGTATCCAAATGGATTTTACCACCGCAATCTTCGTCGTCGCGATCGTCATATTTTCGTCCATTATTCACGAGATTATGCACGGCGTGGCCGCGGACTCGCTTGGCGACCCGACGGCACGTTACGCAGGGCGGCTCACGTTGAATCCGCTCGTCCATCTCGACCCCGTTGGCTCAGTCTTGTTGCCGCTTTTCCTCGCCTTTTCCGGATCGCCGATCATGTTCGGCTGGGCGAAACCCGTGCCGTACAATCCCTATAATCTCCGCCCCGGAAGATTCTCCGAAGCGATTGTGGCGATAGCAGGCCCCGCGTCAAACGCGGTCATTGCGATACTCGCAGGGCTGATCATCCGACTCAGTATATTTTCGGCAAGCGTCGGGGGTGTCATTTTTCTCGTTGTTGTGGTCAATGTTATGCTTTGTATCTTCAATCTCATCCCTATTCCACCGCTCGACGGTTCAAAAGTACTCTCAAGTATCCTACCGTATTCGCTCTCGCGTTGGTACGACAACATTCGATCAACACTGGAGCGCAACCCGATCATCGGTATGATCATTGTCGTTCTTATTGTATATAGCCTCGGAAATGCCTTCAGCAGTGTGATCTATAGTATTGCCAGTGCGATCTCAGGACTCTAAATCGTGTATCTGCTTGCACGTAGCGTAGAGACATAGTATATTCCTCGTACCCCAACGGGGCTTTTTAATTGTCCACATGGCTACCATAAATCAACTTACACGCAAAGGCCGCACCAATCCGGTGCGCAAGACGAAGACCGTCGCGCTTTCACGCGGTTTCAACAGCCTCAAGAATCGCCCCAGCTACTACCCTGCACCGTTCAAGCGTGGTGTGTGCACCCGTGTCACCACGAAGACTCCTCGCAAGCCGAACTCAGCCATCCGTAAGATTGCGCGCGTCCGACTCACCAATGGCATGGAAGTCACCGCCTATATCCCGGGAGAGGGACACAACCTCCAAGAGCACTCGGTCGTCTTGATTCGCGGTGGTCGCGTGAAGGATATCGGTATCCGTTATACGATCGTTCGTGGCAAGCTCGATGCGACCGGTGTCGACAAGCGCCGACGTGGCCGCTCGCGCTACGGTGCCAAGCGCCCCAAAGCCGCAAAGTAGCTTCTAGTGACTAGCTTCTAGCTTTTAGTAAATGCAAAAAATCCATAACCTAGCACCTAACCACTAATCACTAAATATTATGAGACGCCCTGTAAAAAATCGAAATCAGCCACAACCCGACGAAGTGTTCGGATCCGTTAAAGTTTCCAAGCTCATCAACTATGTGATGGAATGTGGCAAGAAGGACACTGCTCGTGCGGTGGTCTATCGTGCGTTTGAGGTATTGAAGAAGGAAGGTGATCCGGTCGCTATCTTTGAGGATGCTCTCGAAAAGGCAGCTCCCTCCGTCGAGGTTCGCTCGCGCCGTGTCGGCGGTGCCAACTACCAAGTACCTCGCGAAGTTCGTCCGGAACGCCGTCTCTCACTCGGACTCCGCTGGATGGTCCAAGCCGCCGAAGGTACCAAGGGCAAGCCGATGCACGAATCACTCGCTGCCGAGATTCTCGCTGCCCACAAGGGCGAAGGTGCTGCTGTCACCAAGAAAGAAACGACGCATCGCATGGCCGAGGCCAACAAGGCGTTTGCCCATTTTGCTTGGTAATTTTTCTAAAATAGGAATTTAGATGCGGCGCGGCCAGTAGGCCGCGCCGCTTTCGTTTTAAGTTTTACAAAACTCTGAGCCTGGTAGGTTTCTCACGGCTGTGCATAATGCACTTGTTAAATCGACGATACATGTGACACTTAATGCATTATTGCTAAGGGTCACATATTATTATGATGAGAAAGATATTGATGGGCGCGCTTGCAGTTGCTTTCATTGCAACTCCTTTATTTGCTTCGGCTGACGCACTTTCCAATTTACAGAACTTACAGGCACAACTACAGCAACTTCTCGCACAGATCGCAAGCATCCAGAGTCAATTGAACACGTCGACTACTGGTGCGTCAGCAACGGGTAGCACTTCTTCACCAGCTGTGTGTCTCACACTTTCCGAAAATCTCTATGCAGGCGAAAGCGATGCGACGACCAACGGTGACGTTACTCAACTGCAACAATATCTCGGCGTCAGTCCAACGACCGGGTACTTCGGCTCAAAAACAGTGCTGGCGGTAGAAAATTGGCAGGTATCTAACAATATTGCTTCTTTGGGAACCGCCGGCTATGGATTCGTCGGCCCGCGCACACGTGTAGCAATGGGGTGCAATATTGGTTCAATTACCGGGGATTCCGGCGGCTCGACTCAAAGTACGACGTTCACGGTTACAAACAGCGCGATCGCGTGTCCCGCTATGGCATATTTTTGTCCTGCAGGGGAACAAGATCAACTTGGAGCGGATTGTTCGCACACCTGCGTGCCATCCACCGTTACGCCGCCATCCGTTTGCATGTGTCCTGTTACATCGTCCGGCACAACATGCAACTGCGGCTCAGTCCCGAGCCCATATTCCACGACCCCATCCGTCACATTCACCGCTTCGCCGACCTCGGTCGCCGCAGGTAGCGGAGCAACGCTTACGTGGTCGTCAAAAAATGCCACATCTTGCACCGGCAACGGGTTCTCTACGAGCGCAGCGAACGGCACTTTTTCTCCGGGTGGTTCATCCGGCGGTTCGACAAGCGGATCGATCACGGTGTATCCGACACAAACTACGACATACTCGATCATGTGTAAGGGTGGTCTTGTATCCGCCGTCGGCAGCGCTACAGTCACGGTCTCTGCCGCCGGTGGCACAGGTGGTGGTGGCACTGCATGTTCCATGCTTGCTCGTGTATGTCCCACGGGGCAGATCGACCAGGTCAGCGCCAATTGCACACACACCTGCGTTGCATCGACGCCTACACCTACACCCATTTGCAATTGTCCAATGACAGTGACATTGGGGTTGGGCGCAGCTTCATGTAGTTGTGGATCAACTGGTAGTTGAGTGAGTGGGGCGGGTGCCAGCAGTAACACCAGCATACTCGCGCAGATGGCGAACGCCCTGACCGCGATCGAAGCGATCCTCAAGGCTCTCGGGGCGCAGTAACATAAAATAACTATTGTGACAGAAAGCGGCGCGGCCCGAAGGCCGCGCCGCTTTACTACAAAGCTCCGACCTTGGTAGGGAGACTGTAAAATAAAGTGTGTCTGGCACACGGGCGTAAGTC
>CAINVT010000049.1 GCA_903854215.1 uncultured bacterium
CCGCGCGATCGGGGCGTACGCAAAAGTTGAAAGCCACCACGCGCGCGGAGCGGGCGCAATCAATCGGGATTTTTGCTAAAGTAGGTTCGAGCGGAGTACAATAGAGACTCAAGTTTCAAAGTCAAAGGGGTGTCGCCGCCGGAAATGCGCGCGGCGCGAAGCGCCGCGTAGGGGGGAATGGGGTTTCCGCGCGCTTCGCGCGTCGAAGAGGTTCAAAAAATACAGATCCGAAAACTTTTTGGAGGGGGGATTTTTTGGAGGGGAATGCAAATCCAAAATGCTTGGATGCAGAGATACAAGATACATTAAAGGTGTGCTTTGCCCCACCCACCCATGCGCGCACGATAGCCCATCCCTTCGCCGTTTTTAGGAAACATTATAAAACGGCGGGGATGGCTCCCCGAAATTCATTTTAATAAGTCGCTCGAAGCTACACCTACCGCTTTTGCCAATTTTGTGATTGTTCCAAGTGTTGGGTTGCGCTTCCCATTTTCTATATCGCTTACAAAGCTTCGTGCGACTTTAAGCGCGCGGGCGATGTCGCCTTGCGAGATAGATTTCCTTGTCCGTATCTTTTTGAGATTGCGGCCGAGTTTCTGTGCTTCGCTATCCATTCCCCACAGTATAGCGGTTTGATATATTGTATGAGAATAGTATCATATAAGATACTAGTGGTATGAACAAGTATTTTCTCTACGCCCGCAAAAGTACCGATGTTGAAGACAAGCAAGTGTTGTCTATTGAGGCGCAACTCGCAGAGTTGCGCGCGCTCGCGCGAAAAAATGAGTTGGAAATTGTGAAGGAGTTTGTCGAAAAGAAATCCGCAAAGATTCCGGGTCGCGCAATATTCAACGATATGATGGCGCGCGTTGGGCGCGGCGAGGCGCAAGGAATAATTTGCTGGAAAATTGACCGCCTCGCGCGCAATCCGGTAGACGGCGGACAAGTGCAGTGGTTGTTGCAACAAGGCGTGATTAAACATATCCAAACGCACGACCGCTCGCACTTCCCTAACGACAACGTGCTTATGATGTCGGTTGAGCTTGGTATGGCGAATGAGTACATTCGCCAGTTGAGCGCGAATACTGCGCGCGGGTTGCGCCAGAAAGCGAGGACGGGTGTTTACCCCGGCCTCGCCCCTATCGGCTATTTGAACGACCCGCGCACCAAAACTATTCGCGTCCACAAGAAAAATGCCGCGCTTGTACGCGAGATGTTTGAACGCTACGCGAGCGGAACGACAACGCTCGATACATTGGCGGCGTGGTTAGAAAATGCGGGCGTGATGTCAAAAGGAAATCGCCGCGTCCATATCTCGCGCATTTCATTTATTTTGCAAAATCCGTTTTACTACGGACACTTCCGCTACGCGGGCGAAGTACACGAGGGCAATCATTCGCCGCTCATTTCAAAATCACTTTTTGACAAAACAAACGCAATGCTTCGCAGTCGTGGCCGAACGCTCGCGGTCAAAACCGACCCTGCGCCATTCTGCGGACTTTTGCGATGCGGTTTTTGCGGCATGGGCATTACGGCCGAAGTGAAAGAGAAGCACCAAAAAAACGGCAATGTCCATCACTACACTTACTACCGCTGTACTCGCAAAAACAAGGCCGTGAAATGCAAAGAAGCGCCGATGCGAAGCGAGTTGTTGAACTCGCAACTTTCGGCGCTTCTTGGCGAGTACGCCATGCCGCAAGAATGGATATCGCCTTTATCGGCGATGCTTGATATAGAGGCGGTTAGCGCCTCCAAAACGGCGGCGAAAGCCGTTCAAGAGTTACGCGAGAAAGCGAACGCAATCTCGCGCACCTACGCTCGCCTAACGGACTTGTATGTTGCCGAGGATGTCGAGCGCGAAGAGTATCTTTCGCGCCGTCGTGCTCTTGTAGGCGAGCGCCGGACGATTGAGGAACAAATCGTCCGTCTTGAACGAGCCCCCGCCGCGTGGGTTGAACCTGTCAGAAACTGGATACAAGACGCTTCGCGTCTTGGTGAAATAGCGAAATCCAAAGACATCCCCTCCAAAAAATCCCCCCTCCAAAAAGTTTTCGGATTGAACCTCAGAATCCACGCGCGCGAAGCGCGCGGAAACCCCATTCCCCCCTACGCGGCGCTTCGCGCCGCGCGCATTTCCGGCGGCGACACCCCTTTGACTTTGAAACTTGAGCCGACTCCCGGATTTGAACCGGGGACCTACGCTTTACGAAAGCGTTGCTCTACCAGCTGAGCTAAGTCGGCGTGCCTGCATAATACGGCATTTCAGACCGTTTTTCAATCTTCTTCTTCGCACCTACAAACCATTCTTGAGCCGACGCCCAGATTTGAACTGGGGACCTACTCCTTCGCTTACACTTCCGTTTCAATAAACACTATCGGAAGGCTAGACTGTATCTTTCTCCACAAGTAAAAATCTGTGGAGACCCTTGTCAGTCGTTCGAGCGCTTTTGATAGCGCTACGGTCTTAGCCGGTGCAGGCCGTTAACCGTTATTCGGGATTCATCGTACCGTTACCGAGACGATGGGCAGAATCTAGGCGATCCACCATGGAGTTGCTCTACCAACTGAGCTACGTCGGCTTACTTACTGCAATCGATTGGTTTTCGATTGCATGGCAGATAATATCACGCAATTTTCGATTGATGAAATGTCACCTCTACTCACCCCTATTACACCTGATATTTTCGCAATTCCTCAATGATCGGCGCTACTGATTCGTCATTGATGTCTTCCGGCTTGATACCGGTAAACTCAAATAATTGTTGTTCGATGCCATGCGCTGCTTGTGCGAGCATGTTGAATCGATCTGCATCGTCGGGAGTTTCCGATCCAGGTTTGCCGGCATATCGTACCCTGATATCTGCTATCCGATCCGCAAGAGACAAGACACCGTGGGGACCGACACGCAAATCTGCATATTCGGTGATCTTTTGCGCAGGGGAACCGGAATCTCGGGTGATTTCCAAGCGTGAAAAGCTGATTTCATCGATGAGTTTCCGCACGCTATCAGGCAGACTCAGCTCCTTTGCAATAATAAGCGCAGCGGCGTGGGTGTTCGATCCGTACTTCTCAATGTATTCCGATTTGATCCCGTCCCAATATGATCGAGGCTGCGGACCGCGGAATGAATCCGGAAAATGATCAAAGTCAGACTTGATGATGTTGGCCATGTCGTGGAAAAGGCATGCCAAGATAACATCTTGACTATTAACAGAAATCTTGAGTGAATTGCAAACCGTCTGCGCAACTGCTGCCACGCGCAATTGATGCAGCTGCAACTGCGGCATGATCCGGTATGTCTCGTAGATCTCCACCACCGTCCTCATACGAACAAAGAAACGATCGCGGCAATGCCCGCGAGCCCCATCACACCGGTGATAAACCATGCAATGACATTGGTCGACGTGCGATTCACCCGCTCACCCATCACCTCGACATTGTTACTCAGGCGAACGATGAAAAAGAGCATGACAGGCGAGACGATACCGTTTGCTACGGCCGAATAGATAAGTGCTTTAATCGGATCGATGCCGACAAAATTGAGAGTGAGCGCAATGAGCATTGATGCGACAATGACTGCATAGAATGCATACGCCTCCCGCGGTTTGTTGTAGAGCCCTTCGCGCCAGCTGAATGTCTCCGCAACCGCATACGCACTTGACCCAGCGAGAACCGGTATCGACAAAAGTCCGATACCAATGATGCCGACCGCGAAGAGCAAGTACGCCCAATCGCCCGCAAGCGGCCGCAGCGCAGCGGCAGCATCGGCGGCAGTTTGAATATTGGTCTCTCCATGGGCAAAAAGTGTGCCGGCACAGACAGCTATGATGAAAAACATGATGATCTCAGAAAAAAACATGCCCGACCATACATCGATGCGCATGTCGCGAATTTCGACGTCGCTCGATCCCTCCCGAGATTCGAGCGTCGATCGTCCACCTTCGATTTCTTCTTCAATTTCTTGCGATGATTGCCAAAAGAAACAGTATGGTGAAATCGTGGTGCCCATAATCGCACAGATGAGAAAAATTTGGTCCTTTGAAAAAACAATTGTCGGAATCAAAGTGTGCATCAAGACCGCTCCCCAATCGAGGCGCACCAAAAAACCCGTTACGACGTAGGCTAAGAGTACCAGCGAGAGGTACTTGAGATACCGCGCATAGGTTTTGTATGAGGTAAAAACCTGCAGCACGATGGAGAGCACGACAAACATACTCACGAGGAACGGAAAACCGAGCGCCGGCACCAAGAGCTGCACCGCTTTTGCCATGGCGCCGATGTCAGCAGCAATGTTGAAGGTGTTGGCTCCAAGCAGCAGTACGACGCACAGATAGAGAATGGATCGCGGATACTCGCGCCGAATATTTTCACCGAGCCCGCGGCCGGTCACCATTCCGATGCGCGCGCACATTTCCTGCACCACAACCGCCATCGGCAAAATAAAAAGCGACATCCAAATGAGCTGCAGTCCGTACTGTGCACCCGTCTGTGAATACGTCGCGATACCCGATGGATCATCGTCGGCAGCACCGGTCACGAGTCCCGGCCCGAGCAAACGCCAATAACGGGTCAATCGATTACGAAGTCTTGATACCATAGTGGCACCATTCTACCATCGCAACGGCAATCCAGTCACTCTAGATTCACAGGGATATATTCGGTATATAATGAGTCGCCATGCAAAAGCTCCTGATCATCAGCGATGCGTGGATGCCGCAGATCAATGGTGTCGTACGAGTCCTCAGCACTATTGCGCCGCTATTGCGTGATCGCGGCATCGACGTCGTTGTCGCACATCCCGGATTATTCCGTCGTACCTTCTCAGTATCGTTCTATCCCGAGGTATCACTCACCATCCTACCGGCGAGAAAAATGCGCGCGATCTTCGATCAAGAACGTCCGGACTATGTCCATATCGCGACCGAAGGGCCGCTCGGCATCAGCGCGCGACGTATATGCACACATCGAGGCATGCCGTTCACGACGGCGTACCATACGAATTTTCCGCTCTACATCGGCTACTATATGGGAAAGATTTTTATCCCCCTCGTTTCATTCTATCTGCGTTGGTTCCACCGGACGTCTCAAGCGGTCTTCGTCAGTACACGCACGCTCAAAGAAAATTTGGAATCACAGGGATACCATACTGTAGTCCTCACACCGCTCGGCGTTGATACCGAACGATTCAAACGAACGGAGTCAAATGCGCTGATGCCGGATATGGCCCGTCCGGTATTCGTCTACATGGGGCGCGTTGCAAAAGAAAAGAATATCGAAGAGTTTTTACAGGCACAGCTCCCCGGCACCAAGCTTGTAATCGGCGACGGGCCGGCACGCATCGAATTGGAAGCAAAATACGGAACGAAGGTGCGTTTTGTCGGGTACAAACAAGGGGCTGAATTGGTCGATTGGCTCTCACAAGGCGATGTGTGCGTATTTCCCTCTCGCACCGAGACGTTCGGCATGGTGATGCTCGAAGCGATGGCGTGCGGATTACCGGTCGCCGCACATGACGTCATGGGACCGCGTGATGTCATATCTCCCGGACACGATGGGATGCTCGATGATGATATCGCGAAGGCGGCGCTCGCCTGTCTTTCTATTTCACCGCACGTATGCCGCGAAAAAGCGCTGCACTATTCGTGGAAAAAATCAGCTGATACGTTCCTCGATACCGTTAGAAGATACCGATAACGTGTCGGGAAATGTTTTTTGTACGAATTGATCGATGGCCTCGATGACTTCCTCGGCATTATTGAGTACGAGAATGTGATTCGCGCCTGCGATGGTAACGAGTGTCGCGTGCGGCATCAGATGTGACATGATGACTGAACTTTCCACCGGAAATATCGTGTCATTCATCCCATGAACAAGGAGCGCGGGCGTCTCGATATGTGCGAGAAATTTTGTCGCATCCACCATGTATGACTGTTTGATGCAATATAAATACGTACGTATGCCGGTATTCCGCAAGTCGGCGAATGAACGAAACAAATTCCAATCACCCGTACCGACGAAACGTGCGTAGTCAACGCGTCCACGCGATCGACGCGAAAAAGGAAAAAGCGACAGCAGCGGCAGCGGTGCGAGAAGTGCAGTGGTGAGCTTCGCAAAAAGATGTCTACGTACCTTGAAATCAGGACTCAATAATATCGCTCCGGCAGTGGCGTCCGGATACAAGTGCATATATGCGAGTGCGACGATCGCACCGAATGAGTGCCCCACGAGTACATAGCGATGATCTCCGATATGCGCAAGAAGTTCGTGAAGGTCGTCTGCCAGTCGATCGACTTGATAATCAGCGAACGTACCATCCTGTTTCGACTTACCGTGCCCGCGTTGATCGTAAGTCACGATATTGTACTTTTTACCGAGTGCTTCCTCGAACGGAAGCCACGCCGATGCGCTTCCGGCGGCGCCGTGAATGAATACGAGTGTCAATCGCCCCGTGACGAATTCGTTCGTCCGATACGCAATGCCCCGCTTGTCAAAGTAATACTCATTCATGAACAGGCAAGTTCAGTGTACACTGGTGAATAATGACGGAAATAATATCCCTCCTCGAAACGTATCGGTATATTATCATACTTCCGTTGGGCGTCATTGAGGGGCCGGTACTATCCGTCGTCTGCGGTTTCTTGGTCACACTCGACTATCTCAAATGGTACCTCGCCTACCCGACGCTCGTCCTCGCTGATGCGCTGGGCGATTGGATGTATTACGCACTCGGCCGCTATGGCATCACCATCGTTCTCGCGTGGGGACCGTACATCGGTATTACTCCCGAGCGCCTCGAACGAGCGCGGGGATATTTCATTTCAAATCATTTCAAGATGGTCGCCGCATCGAAGCTCATCCATGCCGGAGGCGCAGCGGGACTCATCGCTGCGGGCACCGTCAAGATCCCCTTCCTGCGCTTTGCAGCACAATGTCTTTTTATCTCCATCCTACAAACAGGCTTGCTCTTTCTCCTCGGAATACTTTTTGGTCATGCCTATACGCAGATCGCACAATATCTTGATTATTATGCTGCCGGCACTGCAGTCGTCGTGCTGATCGCGGCGACCTACTTCATCCTGCGTTGGATGAAATCACGGGAGTAAGCAGACCTTCATAGATAGCGCGCATCCGTGTCATTTGGACCTCGAGACTCTCTTGCTGTGCGAGCGCTCGTGCGTTTGTTGCCAAACGCTCGCAGAGAGCGTCGTCGGAAAGAAGCAACTGCAGATACTGTTCAAACTCTTCTTCATTCTTCGCAATGAGACAATTATAATCGTGGACTAACCACCCTTCATACGCTGGCAAGTCACGAGCAAGTATTGGCAAACCGACTGCGGCGGCTTCCAAAAGAGCTATCCCCTGATTCTCTTCCCGCGATGGAAAAACAAAAATATCGAGTGCATTGAGCGCCGCGAGAATATCGTCGACGAAGCCGGTGAAGCGAACATTCGTCACCGTTCCCGAGATCGGCGGCTGGACGAGCAGCGAGTTAAAAAGTTTTCCAAACCACAGGAATTGACTTTGCGGGAATTTTTTACCGAGTGCGATAAAGGTGTCGACACCCTTGCGCTGAGGTAAGACCAATCCGACCGTACCGATGACCTTACCACTCAGCCCGAATTCCGCGCGGAATGCCGCACGACGCACCGGATCAGGATAGAACTGCTCCGTATTGACGCCGTTCGATTGCACGATGAGCTTCGCTTCCGGCAAACCGAATGACAGCATCACGCGCTTCGTATAGTGACTCGGGCAGAGGATCACGTCGCCGATCGCATACGAGCGAATGAGGTACTTCCAAATGATCGGTTTCAGCCATGGTACGTATTGCAACGCACGCACTGACTGGAAAAGATCTTCGGCCGATACGTGCGCCCACACGATGACCTTCTTCCCTTCGCGCTTGGCGCGACGTGCAAGCCGCATCGAGACCGGCCACGGAATGTTGACCACGAGCACATCCCATGAATCATTCGGATCATCGGTATACAGAATGCCGAGCAAATCTAATATTTTCTTTTGATTCTCGATCGCGGCGATGAGTCCGCCACGGATACCATCGCTGCCGCCGAATGCCTTATAGAACGTCGCTGCGATGCAGACTTTCATACGAGGTAAAAAATAGTTTCGCTAGCCAGCGTTTCTGCTCTAAAGACGAATTGCATTGCGACACATCATATCACCGAGAACTGCTAGTTGACAGATGTTGTTTTCTCATACATTGTACGTTCAGTTCCAAACGAGTTAGGATCCCTACAGAGGACAAAAAACATGCGTCGCTTGATCGACTTCTATGCGCCGTTCGTATCAGAGCAGATGTCTCTGGACTTTCAGCGCCACGAAATGCTCGGCTCAATTCTGTTCACATTCATTTTGGCGGCCATTGCCAACGCCCCCCTCTTCGTGACGTACCATTGGATCATCGGGATTTGCGGAGTCGTGACGTGGTTCGTCATGATATATACGCTCCGATCTGCAATCATATACGAAAGTTCAGATCGAAAGCCGAATGGAAGCCTGTACATTCCGCGGAGTGTCGCGAAAGTATGTTCCATAGCAAGTTTCTTCTTCGGTTTTATACTGACGGCTCTAGCCTTCTTGTTTCTATGTTTGTGGACTGGTATTCTCTGACGAGAATAGCGGCGCAGCGTTTTGTATAAGATTGCACCCCGGACCTTTTTTAGTCCGGGGTTGCCTTTTTATGGTATATTCATACGCATGCATCCGAAGCTTCGCTTCTTCTCACTCCTTGTCGTTGTCTGTCTCGTCACCATCGCCGGTATACAACTACCATTGCATCAGAGTGCAATTGCTTTTTATGCGCATGCGATACTTCCTGTCCAAAATGCGAATGTTGCTGCCGTTGCCAGTTCAGGATTTGCATCCACGCTTCGATATGTGATCGCCGGCGGATATGTGATCATGTTCATCGGTATGGTCGTTGAAGGACCGATAATCACGGCGGCAGCTGCTTTTGCTGCTGCGCTGGGCTATTTCAATATCTTTGCCGTCATATTGCTCGCGATACTCGGTGATCTTGTCGCTGATGTCGCCTACTATTGCGTAGGTTACTTCAGCCGTGCTGCACTCGTCGAGAAATACGGGCATCGCTGGGGCTTATCGAAAGCTCGCATGGAACACCTCGAACATCTGCTCCAACGGCATCCCGGCAAAACACTCATCGCGATCAAACTCATCCCCGGTATCGCGACTCCCGGCCTGATGATGGTCGGCGTCACTCGTATGTCGTGGCGCAAATTCACGGCAGTTTGTACATCCATCATTTTGCCGAAAGTCTTCCTCTTCGTTGCACTCGGCTACTATTTCGGCCGCACCTACGATGCGATCTCGAAGTATGTCGACAACGGCGAGTATTTCATAATTTTTGCGGTCATCGCCACTTTGTGCATCTACTATATCTACAACAAATCATCGAGTCTGCTTGCAGCTCGACTGGCTACGATCTAACGAATTAATAAGCTCAGTAGAGATATAAAACCAGTGAAAG
>CAINVT010000050.1 GCA_903854215.1 uncultured bacterium
AGTCGCTCAAGAAGACGATGATGGAGAAAAATCACCTCAAAGCAGCACAAGAGATGCAGTCCGCCAAGAAGAAATTATTCGCAACAATCCGGCAAAAATGCTAAATTCATTTCGGTTCCATTCTGGTAGTGGAAAATACTTTCCCCACTGCGGTGTTTACATCGAAGACTTGATCTCGAAGACGTGCTGATTGGGATTGTGGTTGGGATGATACTCGGTCGTGTGGATCTTGTCTCCTCGAATCTCGAATATGGCATGCGGATTCACACCATCGGGATGATAGGCAGTGGCAAATGCCTTGTTATTGCGAATGTCATAGATCGCCTTCGTATCCGGCCGCCCATTGACCATGTTGTAGATATGACTTTGATCCATCGCCATAACCGGCTTGGCCGTATGAAAGCCACCCATGTGCCCGTAATGTGTCTGGTGGATATATTGCATATACCCGAAGTATAGCAGGTGCCGAATTACTCGAGAATGCCGTCAAGATTGACATCGTAGAGGATCTGCTCGTTCACCAGGCGATAATTCAAGAGTTCTTCCGGGGTGAACCAGATATTGATCTCGCGTTCCGCTTCGGAAACTGCGTCTGAACAATGGATGAGATTACGAACCGCACGGTCGTCGACCGCGGAGATGTTGTACGAATCGATCGTAAGATCACCCCGGATCGTCCCGACGTCGGAGGTGGCAGGCTCGGTAGTCCCCGTGATCTTCGTAACGACAGCGACCGATTGATTACCTTCCCACACCATCATCAAGACCGGACCGGCGGTCATGAATTTGACCAGCTGTCGGATAATGTCCTTGCCATATTCAATCGGCTCTTTGTCAACGGGCAAACCATTGGCTTTTTTGTCTTCGGCAATCTTAGTCCCCTTCTTGAGGAACCAGGCATCGTCTTTGTTGTAATGCAGCCAGAATTTCTTCTCATCGGCAACACCGAATTTCATTCCGACGAGTTTAAGGCCGGTACGCTCGTAGCGATGAATAATCTCGCCCATGAGCGAGCGTTGGATACCGTCAGGCTTGATAATAACGAACGTGCGTTCCTTTTTTGGATGTGGCATATGCCGCATAATGTAACACGAATTCGACACGAACAAAAATACGACTATCGAGCTCAGAGCTTGGTAAATCCGCTACTATTGCCCAAATTTGCGGCGGATCTCAGATTCGACTTCCTCGCGGGCTTTGCCGTACGTCTGGTACGAAAGTTCCTTGAGATCTTGGACGTGTGCGTAATCAAATTCCGGCAGCGGTACGGTCTCAAGAGTGAACGGCCGCGCCGGCGTACCGTCGACCAGAAGCGCACAGACGGCGTTCCTATTAGGTAAATTCTCTAGGTCTTTGGCGGTGAATGTCGGAGCGAACTGTTTCTCGAGAAATTCGGCGTCTGTCGTACCGATACGCATCGCCATCTTCGTACCGACATTGCCTATGACCGCATCGCGAATAGTATCCTCGAGCTGCGCGATGAATTGATGCGCGATCGTGAGCGACAGCTTGTATTTACGCGCTTCCGAGAGAATGGTCGAGATACTTGGCGTCGCGAAGTTTTGGAATTCATCAATATAAAGATAGAACGGCGGCATCTCTCCACCATGCGAATCGACACGTGTGAACGCGGCCTGGAGGAATTTGGACACCAATACGAGGCCGAGGAGTGACGTATTGCGATCACCGAGCTTGCCCTTGGAAAGATTCGCGAGAAATATCTTCTTACCATCCATAATCTCGCGAAAGTCGAATGCTGATTTCTCTTGCGACACGATAGGTCGCATGATGTCGTTGGCGAGAAATACGTCGAATTTGCTCGATATATAAGGTACGATGTTCTCGAGCGACGCATCACCACCGGCAGCCTCCGCGATCTTGCGCCAAAATTGTACGATAACCGGATTGGTGCAATGGGAGATCTTGAGATCGCGAAATTCGCTATCGGCAAAAACGCGCGGCACTTCCATGAAGGTGCACCCCGATTCCGGATCCTCGAGGACAAGCTGGACGGCATTGCGATAATATTGCTCGAACATCGGTCCGAACGCCTCCGGCACGTCGGAGTAGAGTTTTCGAAAGATTCCATATACCTCATCAATGACGAACGTCTTCATTTCGGGCTTACTGCGGTCGTATTCGAGCATATTGAGCCCCATCGGGCGCGCAGTGTACGCCGGGTCGAAGTAGATGACGTCTTGGATGCGCTCCAGCGGAATTGCCGCCAAGATATCCTCGATATCGACGCCGTGCGGATCGATGAACGCTACCCCTTCCCCGTTCTGGATATCCTGGATGATCATATTCTTGATGAGTCCGCTCTTGCCGGTACCTGTCTGTCCGATGATGTACGCGTGACGCAGACGGTCAGCTGGCGCGAAACGTACCGGCGTTTCGGTCGCACCGTACTTGTTGATACCGATTGTTATGCCGTCGGCCGCCATTTCGACCGGTGCCGGCGACTGCTTCGCGTACGACTTCTTAAGCTCGCGCGATGTGGTGACGTGTTCGGCGGTGAAATGAAAAAGTGTCGTGATCTCCGAAAGCGACAGCGGCATCGCGATCGATGCATCGAATTCTCGATAGGTGAAGTCACGCAAGAATGCTGCCATGTTCCACGACGAAACATGCTTAACGACGAATCGATTTCCCTTCGCATCATCGAACTGACCGAACGAACTTTCGATGTTTCCAAGAAGCTCTTTGGCACGCGCTGCAGTCGGCGCCGAGGTGACGATACGGATCAAGGTCGGCGCAATGCGGCTTTTGATCTTACGACCGAGCGCTTCGGACGCCACACTATCGGTCGCGCGACGCATATCCGAATCGTGTTCGCGTACCTTGGTCTCAGAGCTCGTAATGACGTCCGCTACCTCATGGATAAAATCGCCGAACGCGGTCTCCGGTACTTTGAGCGCATCGTGGAATGACTTACCTTTCTCGAGCGCACGCAACATCTTTTGGTAGTGACGGTTGTAGCGATCGCTCTCATTACCAACGACGATCTGGAGCGCCGCACCTTCGTCGTGTTTGGCGATCTTCGCGAATGAAGCGAGCATGACATTCAACGGATCGTGCTCGAATGATTCGTAGGTCTTGAACGGCAGTGCCGCATGCTCGGCGAGCGTCGCATAGGCTGCGGTCTGTTCACCGCCGTAGTTAAAGATATTGTAATCGCCGCGACTCTCACTGATACGTGCATTGGGGAATACTGATGATATGAGACGCTCGGCGAGCTCTTTGCGCGGTCGTGGAACGGCCAGGTAGAGCGACGCTTCTTCGGTCCCCTGCGGGACGGCGATCTCAAGCGAAAACGATTCGTTCGCCCCGACAAGACTCAAAAGTCCGGCATACAGTTGCTCGGATGATGAGAGTAGCTGCTCCAACTTCTTCTCCGGCTGGCCGGAGGTGTCGCCACTTGCATGTGCCTGCGGCTGAACCTCGAAAAGGACGAGTTCGAGCGCACGCTTCACTTTTTCGGGCGGTGCCATGCCTTTGTCGGGCAAGCCTTCGGCGACGTAGCGCACGAGCGCGCGATGGAGGTCATCTTCAAGATGCGGATTCTTCATGCGCGAGACGACCGAGAGCGCATTCCTGATGCCATGTTCTTGTACGATCTGCAAAAGTCCATCGACTTGCTTGTCATGTGCTTCGGGATCGAGCTTCAACACTTGCCGTAGTGTCTCGTGTTCGGGCAAGACGAATGCTTCATGCAACACACGCGCCGACGGCACGTTGGCATACTCTTTGATCTCGCGTTTGGCGATTCGATCACCCTCGAAACGATTCTCAGGCAAATTCATCTCATGTTCCTTTTCGGCAACACGAGCGCGCAGGTAAGCGAGCTCCTCCTGCGGAGACTTGAATTTTTCCTGTGATGAAATCTTATTTCGCTCCAGCGCTGATGGCATGAGGCAAATTATATCACCATCATGCAAAAGATTTTCTATAAAAAAGAAGAACCGCCTGAGAAGTTGCCGGAGCAACGCTCGGGCGGCATTCATTGGGCGGCTTGTATCAAGCAGGAGCAGGTCCTAAACAAAACGCGGTAACAAATTCATCATACGGGATACATCCAAGATGAACTTGTTCTTCGTTTCCTTTGTTATCGAGTTCGGCTAAGATACGCTCAATAAGCCAGTCAAGAACTTTGGTATGACGGCTTGGAGAAACCATATCGAGCGCGAGTTCCCGATAGTGCTCGATCCCCTGGAAACCAAAGATCGCATGATCGAGACCTTGATCTTTGTGATTCAATCGAGACCTTGGTGCCCAAAACGTGAAGTTAACACGTGTCCAATGAACGTCGATATCGTCAATCCGACCTACCCCTTCGAAATGAGCCACACTATAATCCGTCTCGTAATAATGATCGCCGCCCTGGTATGTATTCAATAATTCTGATCCAAAGAGGGTCAGAGAAAACTTCGAGCCCTGCAACGAGGCCCTATAGGCAAATCGCTCGCTTGGCATTGTCGTATCTCCTCCAACCAGATTCAAGTCTGGTGCTTCGGACACTCTATATCAAAGTGCTTTTGAGCGCTACTTTCTGCACTGAAATATTTCACTTGCAGTTTAGAGCTACTGTAATACAATGTATTACATGAGAACAATCGTGAACATATCACTCCCCAAGGAGATGGCAGACGAGATCAAGCGCGAAGTGAAACGTGAAGGATTTGCTTCCACGAGCGAGTTTGTCCGTTCCCTTTTGCGCGAATATAAGCGTGCACAACTTGCAAAAGAGCTGCATGCCGAAGTTCGCAGGTTTGAACGCGCGTCTGCAAAAGGTCCCGATGCTTTAGAAAAAGCCGGGTTTAAAGTACTAAAGTCATTAAAAGATTTACGCTAGATGTAAAGCATAAAGGGGTCGTATGCGAATAATTTATTCTTCAAAGTTTGCGCGGCAATATAAAAAGCTTCCTCCCGATATTCAAGCGCTCACTGAAATCAAAGTGGCGATTTTTAGGTTAGACCAATCAGACCCGCGACTAAAAACACATGCGCTATCGGGCTCACTCGATGGTTTGCAAGCTTTTTCTATTACGTACTCGGTTCGAATATTATTCAAAAGATACGACAATATCGTCGTCTTCCTGCAAATCGGCGATCATGATATCTACGATTGATTACTCGGTGATACGGCAGGGCGAACAATCTTGCGACGCACGACCATAACAAAAAAGAAGATTATATCGACAATAACAATGTACGAAGAAAAAGCCGTATTCGCGAAATTGAACGGAGAGGCGGCGACTAATGCAAGTACATTCGCAACGATGAGCAGGAACCACGAGACGATCGCTTCAGAGAATGGTTCACGATACACTTTCACATACGTTGGAATTCCGGCTGTAAGATCGGCAACGACAGACATACAAATCGCAAGTACCGGATCATTCGTCAGCCGCCACAGAGCGATCGCGCCAATCGCAAGCACAAAACAGATGATATCGACGATGCCATATGAATGATACCCGTAGCCCCAAAAACATAAAATAAGCACGAGACACGTATTGAACGTCATGATGATCGGAATAATGATCGACCACGAAGGGCCGGCCGAGAACTGTGCGGCGATAATGATCACCTGGATCAGTGTCCACAAAACCCACGACACTACGTTGGGTCGTGTTTCGCCATGCAACATACCTTTGATGTACGGAACGATGGAATAGAGCTGGATGATGCCGGCAATGATGCCTACAACGGCATGCCAGTCCATATTATTCCTTCGTCAAAATCTCCGGGCCGTTCACCGTGATAATGATCGTGTGCTCCGCATGCGCACTGCGAGAGCCGTCTTTGGTCTTGTATGAAAAATTATTGCGATCGACGTAGAGGTCGCCGGTGCCGAGTGTCATCATCGGTTCGATCGCGATCACCAATCCTTCTTCAAGTCGCGTCCCCGTGCGTGGAAAACCGAAATTCGGTACATGCGGATCTTCGTGCACTTCCCTCCCGACACCATGCCCCGCAAGATTCTTCGGAAAACCGAAATGATATTTCTTGGCGATCTGTTCGACTGCATAACCGATATCTCCCGTCTTACTGCCGAGCTGTGCCGCTTTGATGCCGACCGCAAGTGCTTCATAGGTGCCTGCGACAAGCCGGATATCTTCCGCACTTCCCGCTCCGGCGATGACGGTCACCGCATGATCGGTATACAGTCCTTTGTGACGGATACCAAAATCCAGTGAGACGATATCGCCTTCTTTGATTTCGTATTCGAATGCCGGCGCATGAACAACGCAATCATTGACCGAGAAACACAGGCCCGTCGGGAACTTCTCGCCATGACGGCCGGAGGGGTAACCGAGAAACGCGAGCGTATCGCCATCGAGTGCGACCATTTCCTTCGCATGCGCTTCAATCTCGAGGGCATTCACACCAGGGCGTACCATCTCACTCAAAATCCGTACGTGACGCGCCAAACGGCGCCCGCCTTCACGTAAATCAGCTATTTCGTCTTTCGTTCGAGCGAACATAAACTCTTATTTGAATCCGAACGCCGCGAGAATGTTCGTGTGAATTGTGTCGACATCGGGACTGCCGTCGATCTCGTGGATGGTCCAACCACTCTCCTTGAGAATCTGAATCGCGGGTACAACCTGCTCTTGATACCAAGCGAATCTGCTTGAAAGCACCTCTTCAGATTCATCATCATAACGCCCCCGTGCCTTGAGCCGCGTTCGTGCGTCGTCTTTCGAAAGGTTGAGTACGATCGCATGCAGTTCATCCCGACCATACATACGCACGATATCGTTCGCGGCACGCGATTGATCCGGTCGGCGACAGGTACCGTCCAATATCACATGCTGAGTCCCATCGAACGTCTCGTTCATTATCTTGGTAAGTAAATAGATCGGCATAAATGAGGGAACCAAGCCACCTGACGCAAGAATTTCACCCACCTTCTTCGCGAAGGTCGTACCGGTCTGCATGAACGCACGCAAAAGATTACCCATCTCTGGTCGCAAAATTTCGTGCTCATCATCGTGTGCACGGAGATATTTCTCCAAAAGCTCGCATTGCGTCCCTTTGCCCGAACCTGATATGCCGAAAAAAGCTACAGTGATTGGTTTCATATTACGCAAGATTGTACCCTTCTTTGCGCATAATATCTATCACCGCATCCACTGTTTCCATGAGTGCGCCATCGCCGTTCACCACGCGATAATCATATTGTGGCGCGTGCACACGCACTTCTTCTTCGGTAATCTTGATGCGCGCTGCGAATTCTTTCGGCGACCACTCCGGATTACGCACGCGAAGACGTCCTTCGAACTGCGAAAGCGATTCCGGCATGATGAAGATGGTCGTCGCATTATAGTGCTCCTTCAAAACACGCGCACCGACGATATCCACCTGTGCGAAGACGATGTGTCCCGCTTGTATACGTGCATCAAGATCGGGCGCATAAATGCCGTAGTATGTGTTTAAGGCAGCAACGAAGCGATGTTCGAGAATGGTGCCTTTCCCCAGTTCTTCATCGAATTGTTCCTGCGAGAAAAAATGATAGTCGACACCATCGGCTTCTCCGGTGCGCGGATGGCGTGTCGTCGCTGTCACGAGGCGATCGATAGTATGAAAGCGCCGTTGCATTTCGCGGATGAGCGAATTTTTACCGCTCCCCGACGGACCCGCGATGACAACGACATTTTTTCCGGTCATCGCCATATTCTATCGCACCGGATTAATATTCCCGAATGGAAGTCTGTGCATCGATCTTTTTGATGACATCGAGAACGACAGAGACGACGATGAGAAGTGCGGTACCGCCGATCGTAACGACGGTGATGCCGGTGATTCCCTGCAGTATGAGCGGCAAGACCGCAAGAATGCCGAGGAACAAGGCGCCGACAAGCGTGATACGGGTGACGATGTTACCGAGATATTCCATCGTATTCGTACCGGGGCGAACACCGGGGATGAACGCGCCGTTCTTCTGTAAGTTCTTCGCAACCTGATGTGGTTCGAACGTAATCGCTGTGTAGAAATAGGTGAAGAGGAATACGAGAATGAAATATGCACTTCCGTAGATCCATTGATTGGCAAGTGCGGCGACCACGGCTGACGCACCGTGCGCGAGCCAAAGAATACTGCTCTTGGCGAGGAAAGTCGCAATCATCTGCGGGAAGAGCAAGATCGAAAGCGCGAACACGATCGGGATCACGCCGGCTTGATTGACGCGCAGCGGCAAATACGTGGAAACGCCGCCCATGACCTTCATGCCGCGCACACGACGCGCATAGGTGATCGGAATCGGACGCTCGGCTTCGGTTATGTAAACAACACCGGCGATAATAAGGAGTGCAGCAGCGAGGAAACCGATGAGCGCCGGGATTTGTGAGACATCAAACGAGAATATGAGTTGCGAGAGGTCACGCGGAATGCGCGCGACGATACCGGCGAAGATCAAAAGCGATACGCCGTTGCCGACGCCAAATTCAGAGATAAGCTCGCCGATCCACATGAGGAGGATCGAACCGGCAGAAATAACCATCATGTTGGTTACAAGCTGGAGCGCAGTAAGTCCCGGCACGACGCCGTTCTGCTGAAGCAGAAGGATGAAGCCGAATGACTGTATGAGGGCGAGCGGCAACGTGAGATAGCGAGAATATTGCGTGAAGCGCATGCGACCCGAATCCCCTTCTTCTTGATACATTTCCTTGAGTGAAGGAATGAGAATGGTCATGAGCTGCATCACGATCGACGCGGTGATGAACGGGCCGACTCCAAGCATCACGATAGACAGTGTCGAGAAGCCGCCGCCGGAGAATACATTCAAAAGTCCGAAGAATTGGTTGTTGCTCAAGAAATTCTGCAAGACCGATGCGTTGACACCCGGTATCGGGATTGCTGCGAGAAGTCGGAAAACGACGAGCGCACCCAATACGAAGAGAATGCGAGAGCGTAGCGTCCCGTCTTCGATAACGATCTTCAATTTGTGCACGAATGATTCTTACATATATTATTGTTTCTGATTTTTCTTACCAGAACCCTTCTTGGCAACGACCTTCGGCGCTTTGACATGGACATGCCTCGGCTTTTTCGGAACACGCAATGGTACTACCGTACCACCAACCTTCTCAATCAAAGCGACCGCACTTTTGGATACGCCGACGCCGGTGAAAGACATTTTCTTTGTAATCTCACCATCCGCAACGATCTTGATCATCGGGAACTTCGCGCCGCGTCCTTTGACGATACCTTTGGCAAAGAAAGCCTTCGGACTGACCTCGGCACCCGATTCGAAAATCTGATCGATACGAGTAAGTGAGATAGCGACCGGTGCCGGAATCGTACCGTCCACCGTTCGTCCGCGGTTCTTGCCGTAACCGCGGCGCTTCGGAAGTTTCTTTATGATGTCACGGAATTCCGGGCGCTTCTTGTTACCTGCGCGAGCACTCTGGCCCTTGGTACCACGACCGGAGGTCTTACCGCGCTTGCCGCCGCGACCGACACGGGTCTTTACCGTCTGTCCGACACGCTTCAAAAGATTAAGGTTTGCCATAGAAGTAAATAAGTATCAAGTAATAAGTAGCAGGTATCAAGTAAGTATGCAAGAAGAATTCATTTTGTTACTTGTTACTTGGAAATTGCTACTTGACGCAACGCGTCTATTGCAGCACGTGCATTGTTGACGGAATTCTTACTGCGACTCAAGAGCTTCGCAGTGACGTCGGAGACACCAGCGAGTTCGAGGACCGTACGGACCGATGATCCGGCGACGAGTCCACGACCTGGTGACGGGCGGATGCCGATGACCGAGGCGCAATACTTGGCTTCAACGTTGTGCTTGATGCTGCGATTTTTGGTGAGTTCGAGGGTGATCATGGAGCGCTTCGCATCACGTGTGGCTTTTTCTATAGCCAATTGTGTGTCTGCAGCCTTACCCATACCGACGCCCACGCGTCCTTTCTTGTCACCAATCACGATCGCGACGGAGAAATTGAAACGACGACCGCCTGCCATGACACGCGCGACACGGCGAATACCGATGAGTTTTTGCGCAAATTCACTGCGCTCGCGATCATTACCGCCGCGGCGAGGTCCGCGACTGCCACCTGGACCTCCAGGACCACGGCGGTCACGATTACCGGTACTGCGACCCGTGAACGGCTTGCGATCACCCACCGCTGCCGCAGGTATTGCGGCGACGACAGCTGCCGCATGTTCGTCCGCGATCACTGCTGTTGGGATTATTTCTGCAGTCATATCTGATTGAGTAGCCATATAATGTATTAAAATTCTAAGCCTGCCCCTCGTGCAGCATCAGCAAATGCCTTGACCGTACCGAGATATTGGAATCCACCGCGGTCGAACACGATTGCCTTTATACCCTGAGCCTGTGCGACTTTGGCAAGCGTGACTGCAGCCGCCTCGGCACGCTCACGTGGAGTCTTTGCCTTTTCTGTATCGGAAGAAACAGCAGCAATCGTCACCATCTTCTCATCGTCGATGAGCTGCGCGACAACACGTGTATTCGAACGAAAGATAGAAAGACGCGGGCGAGCGGCCGTTCCAACGACTCGCGCACGAACGCGATTGTGGCGTCGATCTCGTTGCTGTGTTTTTGTTATTTTTTTCATATCGTTGTTTTTTGATTTTTTCTAGACGCTAGTCGCTAGCCCCTAGAAGCTATCTTTTTATGCCGACCCCGCCGCCTTCTTACCCTGCTTCTCGCGAACGATCTCGCCCTCATAACGAATACCTTTGCCTTTGTACGGCTCCGGCTTCTTGATTGCACGAACCTTCGCCGCGAACTGTCCGACTGCATCCTTCGCAATACCGGTAATAGTTATGATGTTCTTCTCGACGAGCACCGTCAATCCTTCGGGAATTTCTACGATGACAGGGTGAGAAAAACCAACCGTAAGTTTCAAGGTCTTGCCGACGAGCTCAGCCTTGTAGCCGATACCCTGTACTTCGAGCTTCTTCACGAACGGCGTATTGACGCCCGCGACCATGACACGCACGTGTGCGGCATAGGTACCCCACAGTGCACGAGCAAGACGAGTCTTGTTGATCGGAGAGACGGTGACTTCCCCGTTTGCGACCTCGATACTGATCGATGGATGGACCGAGCGTGTGAGCGTGCCACCCTTCCCCTTCACATTGAGCTCGCCATTAGCAAAAGCGACTTCAGTGCCTGAAGGAATCTTGATTGCGAGTTTTCCGGTGCGTGACATAAGAGTAGTTAGGAGTTGGTAGTTGATAGTTGATAGTTAGAAGCGCTCGGGATTCGAGTTGCTAACAACTGACAACTAATAACTAATAACTTTTTCATATAATCACCAAATTTCAAAAAGAGCTTCGCCGCCGACTTTCTCCTTGCGAGCTTCCTTGTCGGTCTTGATGCCTTTCGGGGTCGAGAGAACAAGTGCGCCGTAACCGTAACGAACCGGCACGATCTCGTGGGTGCTCTTGTACATGCGGCGGCCAGGCTTGCTGACGCGCTTCACACCATTGATCGCATGCTTACCGGCATCGTCATATTTGAGCGTGATATCAAGCGTTTTCTTGACCTTCTTACCCTTCTTCTCAATCGACTTCACGTAGCCGGCATCCTTAAGCTTCTCGGCGATGGCATATTTGAAATTCGAGAACGGAATAGAGACCGTTACATGGCCAACAGCGCCCGCATTGCTGAGGCGTGTGATGAGATCTGCTACAGGATCGGAAGTCATACAAGTTGGTAGTTGATAGTTGATAGTTGATAGCTAGCAGCGCCCGAGATTCGAGTTTCTGACAACTGACAACTAATAACTGATAACTTTTTCATAATTACCAAGAAGATTTTTTAATACCGGGAATGTTGCCTTCCAACGCCTCTTCGCGGAAGCAGATACGGCAGAGGTTGAAATCACGCATAAAGCCGCGCGGACGGCCGCACTTGAAGCAGCGACGAACCACGCGCGAAGCGAACTTCGGCGGGCGGTTTGCCTTGATGATCATTGATTTCTTTGCCATGCAATTATTACTTTTGTTTGATTGCCAAAACCCATTTTCGCTCCACCTTCGTCAAAGACTACGGACGGACACAGTAAAGCTACGGCGGGCAAGGGAGTGGCTGGGAGCCCTGCATCGAAGCCTTGCGGCTCTGAGTTACGGTACTCCTCTCCGTGACCTTCTTCTTACGATATTCCAGGCTAAAGCGAGGAATCAGGCTAAAAACAAGGCCCCCTGCGAGGCTCATGAAATATACGCGAAGTGGGGTCGGAAGTCAAACTTTTGTGCTAAAATGATTATGCTAGTGAGGAGGTCTACATGGGAGACTTCAGAGGCGTAGATAGCGAAATCACCCTGTAGGGTTGGTTGCCAAAAAATGATGCCCCGTCGTCGAGTTTCGACGGGGCGTTTTCGTTTTATAGCACATTGCATTTCCAACGAGGTTCGACCTCGCTGGAGAACATGTCGGGAGGTTAAACCTTAGAGCAAGGCCTTGACGCGATTTATACCAGAATATATATTTCAGTATATGCAGACCACCGTCATATTCAAAACTGATAAGAAACTCAAGGAAGCCGTGCAAAGGACTGCCAAAAAAATGGGTATCCCCTTTTCGGCTGTTCTGAATGGGTATATGAAACAATTCATGGAAGACCAGGAAATTACACTTTCAGCAAAACCTCTCTCCTATCGTGATATGGCTGCAGATGAATCACGTGAGAAGGAGGCTCAGGAATGGGGCGAAAATTTACTACAAGATTCTTATGGGGGTCAAAAAAAGTAACTTTCCAAAACGCGGCGAGATATGGGGGATCAACTTTGATCCGGCCATTGGTACGGAGATAAAAAAGACACGCCCCGCGATTGTAGTAAGTACTGACAAGTCGAATGAATTTCTCGAACGTATACAAGTAGTCCCGCTCACAAGCACTATCGACAAAATATATCCGAGCGAATCAATCGTCACCATCAATGGTGCTAAGAGTAAAGCCACGGCAGACCAAATCGCAACTGTTTCGAAAAGACGCGTGTATAAGAAAATTGATACGCTCACGACCAAAGAGATGAGTCACATTGAGAATGTGCTCAGAATACAGCTTGGACTTTAATATTCCTTCTGCAAGCAGACACTAACCGTGCGGCGCTTACCAGCTTTGCCTTTGATCAGATGACGATGGGATTTTTCGAGCTTATGGAGTGTGAGATACGGCTCGTAGAATTCACGCAAGGCTTCTTCCGTGTAGACATGCTCATAGACGCCAAATTCGGGATGAATATAAGCGCCGGGCTCGTCTGCCGGATGGTCGCGCAGGAGTCGCTTGGTATGGAGATCCTCATCGGCAAGGAAGGTCTTGAATATGAGCCAGCCGCCCGGCTTTAATACGCGTAACACTTCATCGCGCAGATGCTCGCGCTCGGCGCTTTTCAAGAAATGCGACGTCATGAGATCGAGAACGACAGCAACCGAGCCATCTTTGATCTTTTCGAAATCCCCTACTATCGAGCGAGCCTCGTACTTGAGCGGGAGCTGGAGCGATGCCGCGCGCGCCTGCGCGATTGCCTCTTCCGAAATATCGTAGCCGATGCCGTGCATGCCGTAGATCTGCGCGAGGTAGATAACGTGTCTGCCGTTGCCGCAGCCGAGATCGAGTGCCGTCGCCATCGGATTGAGATATTCGCGGCCGGTATTGCGCTCGATGAAGCGGACCCCTTTCAAGAAATCATCGCCCGGCTCGCTCGAAAGCTGCAAGTGCTCGCCCGTCTTATATTCTTTATTCCACACATCGCGATGATTACCTTTGCTGAGCCGTTTCATCCGGGCACTATAGCAAAGAAATTGCCAAAAACCTTATGTGGAGCTCACGACCCGAAGAGCTGATGATGCGTCCCGATACGCGTCAGACGGTTAGTATCCGCATCCAACTGTTCATAGATCAAACGCCAGTCGCCGGTGATATTGATGCTATGATACCCGCGCCACACACCTTTGAGCGGATGATTATCGAGAATAGGATCAAATGGATATCGAGCAAAGATTTCGATCCGTTCAAGATATGCACCGAATACTTTCGGAGAAAGTTTTCTAATATCTTTCTTAAACCGTCGACCCCAACGGATATTCATAGCAGTTATTGATTACGTTTTGCTTTGGTTCGTAAGCGATTCGATGCCGCGATCAAATCATGCACATTCGTGAACACCTCCGGATTTTCTTCCTGATCCATCTCACCGCTCTCGCGCTCGAGTTCCCGCGCGACTTCCGGACGGAGCGTATAGTATTCCTCAAGTACCAGCCGCTCGTCGCGGACGAACTGCTTGAGCATCGCATTCATGGCGGTCGTCAGCGGTACGCCGAGCTTCGCGGCCGTACGTTTCGCATCATCACGCAACTTCTTATCCGTCTTGATGGTAATGGTCGTGGCTGATTTCATACCAATATACTACTTTTGGTATTACCTGTTGTCAAACAATCATTTTGTTTCTTGTTTAATCCACTGCCCCGTAGAATCCGGTACCACGCACGACAACGTCACAAAATTCGTCTCATAACCCATTCTGTCGACGGTCGCGAGGTTCAACCTCGCGGAAACAAAAAACTCATCCCAACTTCACCTGAAATTCGGGACGGAGATCAAGCCAAAGATTGCGAGGTTCTGATTGCGAGGTTCAACCTCGCGGAAGAAACAACCTCGCGGAAGAAATGAGCCATATTAACGAGTATTTTCTTGACATCGAGACGACTTAGCGTATGGTATCGGTGGTTCATAGAGAGCCAGAAGTACGTGACAACATCCACCAGGATAGTCACAAAAGAAGGAATAACGTGATGCTCGACCTCGAATACACCGAATTTCATGGTCTCGGACTTGCTGCGAAGTTCTGCGAACGCTGGTTGAAGGCGACTGGAGAGCCGGATGAGCTCAATAGTCTCGCCGAAGACGCTTTACTCCTCGAAGACATCGTGCAGATCCTACGCGGCACACATGACACGTTCCAATACCGGATTCAGAACGAAGAAAATGCGTTGCAAAAGTCGAAACACCGGGAAATCAAGTCACATGTTCCGGCCGGTATGAGTGTCTGGAAAGAGTCGCGAATCAAATTGTTCCCCGCAAAAAAAGAATTCGGAATCCACACATTCGAAAGATGCATATTTTATGAAGAATGGGTGGCCGCGCTCAAGAACCCGGCAGATGCGACCATCATGGAATTTCTATTGAGGCGTCCAGGCAGAATTCCAAAAGCATGGGATCCAAAATACCGATACATCTTTCCTGCCACGCGCTATAACTACCCAGAACAGGGTCGTTACGGAGATTGCTACCTTTGTCTCGAGCAACGCCGCTTCTCAGTTCGGAATGAATGGACAGTCGGAAACGTAGATGTTAACGGGGGCTTCGTAAAGGAAGAAGACATCATGGTCACAGTTCTTCCGCTCGTGCATAAATAGGAAGAAACTCGACAGCCCCGGCTCAAAACAAACGACCGCCCCTCGCGAGGCGGTCGTTTTTCTTTTGTTTGGTTATTTCCCTTCGCGGAGCGGTACCCCGAGGTGGCGGAGGAACGCTTCTGCCTCTTTCTTATTTTTTGCCGAAGTCGCAATCGTAACGGCAAAGCCGAAGACATCCTTCGCATCTTCGTCGGCGGTCTCTGGGAAAACGGTGTGCTCTTTGATGCCGATCGTGATGTTGCCCATTTCATCAATGGTGGATGGCTTGATGCCACGGAAGTCCTTCACACGCGGAAGCACGATGTGGATGAGTTTGTCGAAAAATGCCTGCATACGTACGCCACGCAAGGTGGTCTGATAGCCGGCAAGGTCGCCCGTGCGCATCTTGAATGCGGCGATCGATTTCTTGCTGCCGCGAGAGGCAGGAGCCTGGCCGGTAATCTTGATGAGGCGGTCTTTGATAAGATCGGTGCGCTTCTTGTCTTTGATCGAACCGACGCCGACAGAAACGATGACTTTGACAAGCTTCGGTGCTTGCATGACATTCTCATAGCCGAATTCGCCCTTCAATGCATCGAACGTCGTTTTGTGTTTGGTTACTGCATTCATACAAATATTATTTAACTGTCTGACCGCTCTTCACCGCAACGCGTGTGCGTCCACCTTCCGCGCGTGAGATCTTGATGCGAGTCGGCTTACCGTCCTTGGGGTCGGAAAGCATGACGTTGGACGCGTGGATCGGCATCGGCTTCTCGATGATCTGCCCGGTGCGTGATTGCGAAGTCGCCTTGCGGTGACGTTTGACCACATTGACGCCGTCGATCAAGACTGCGTTGTCTTTCGGCATGACGCGAACGATGGCACCCGTTTTACCGCGGGACTTGCCTGCGATCACGATTACTTTATCTCCTTTTTTTAATTTCATATTTATATTTTCTCGTTTCTGTTTTTTGTTTTAGACGATCTCTGGAGCGAGTGAACCGATCTTTTGATAACCGCGTTCGACGACTTCGCGCGGGATCGGTCCGAAAACACGATTCGCCTTTGGTTCCTTCTTATCCTTTTCTACCAAGACAACGGCATTCTCGTCGAAGCGGACATACGAACCGTCCTTGCGGCGAAACGCTTTCTTCTGGCGAACGACGACGGCACGGTGAATATCCTTCTTTTTGACCGACTTGCGCGGCTGTGCCGTTTGAATCGAAAGAACGACTTCGTCACCCAATTCCGCATAGCGCTTCTTACTCGAGCCGAGTACCTTGAAAACGCGCCCGACGATGCCGCCGGAATTATCTGCAATCTTTACAAGTGTGCGGTCTTGAATCATAAATAAAACAGCTTCTAGCTTCTAGCTTTTAGGTTGCTAGTAGAAGGGACGATGATGAAATGCTTACGCTTCGAGATGGGGCGAGTCTCTTTGATGGTCACCTTGTCACCGACGGCGACCGTGTTGCCCGGGTTGTGGACGAGGAACTTCTTGGAGAGCTTCATGTACTTCTTGTACTTCGGATGCTGGACGTAGCGCTCAACGGAAACCGTGACGGTATCCTTCATGGCGCTCTTAATGACCACGCCGTCGAATGTCTTTCCGGAAGTTATTTCATTAGTTTTATTTTCAGTCATATAAATTCAAATGGATTCGATAGCCGCGCAATACTACGCTTTTTTCGTCTCAGACGCAATGCCTGCCTGCGCAGACAGGTCGCGGCTACGAAGCTCGGTTTTTGCACGCGCGACTTCACGACGAAGATTGCGTCCTTCCTTCACATTTCGTGAGCGACTGCCTGCGCCACCAAAACGAATGACGCGAAGTTTCTCTTGTATATCATTCACCTCTTTTTTGAGATGCTCGACAGTCTTTGTTGTGTTTTCGTTTTTTGCCATAAATATAATGTTACTTGTGGTGAGTGAAATCGAACTACGCGCGTTCAACGATACGGACCCGCATCGGGAGCTTGGTACCGGCTTTGCGCAACGCTTCGCGCGCCATCGCCTCGGTCGTACCGTCTACCTCGAAGATGACGCGCCCTGGACGGACTTCCATGACATAGCCGACGACATCACCCTTGCCTGAACCCATGCGTACGCCAGCTGCTTTATTAGTAACCGGTCGATCAGGAAATACGCGGACCCAGACCTTGGCGGTCTTACCAGCCGAACGAGCGAGCGCACGGCGGGCGGATTCGATCTGATTACTCGAGAGCCGTGCCTGCGTGAGTGCCTTCAGACCGAATGCACCAAAAGCGACCGTGACGCCGCGTGTGTCAGGTCTGGCCAAACGAGCAGGACTCTTGCGTCCACTCTGCCACTTGCGATATTTTGTTTTCTTTGGTGCCAGCATATGAGTAGTTGATAGTTTTCAGTTGGTAGTTGTTAGAAAAATCAGATTACTATGAATTAGCGCGGACCGTGCGAGCTTCTTGACGCGGTGCGGTTTCCGGCTTCTCGAATATGTCGCCGCGATAAATCCACACTTTGATACCGATGACGCCGTACGGCATATAGGCGACCTCGCGAATGAAGTCGATGTCGGCACGCAATGTCTGCAACGGTACGCGACCACGCTTGATCTCTTCGGTGCGACTCATTTCTGCACCGCCGAGACGGCCAGAGAGACCGATACGAACACCCAAGACATCACGATTGGCCATGACCTTCTCAACGGTCTGCTTCAACACACGACGGAATGTCTGGCGCTTTTCAAGACCCTCAGCGACCATGTAAGCGACAACCGGCGCATGGCTTTCGGGCGAACGTACTTCTTCGATATCGAGCTTCACCGGCAGGCGCTTTGCCTTCGGTACCTTGTAGGCGACCTTCTCGATCTCTTTGATGAGCTTGACCGATCCTTCCCCACCGCGACCGATGACGAGACCGGGGCGTGACGTCTTGACGATGATACGGACATTCTTCTCGTTGCGCTCGATCTCTACGGAGGTCACATACATACCGCGCAGACGCTTTTTCAAAAAGCGACGGACGGTCGCATCAACCATGACATTTTGGCGATATTCTGCCGGCGTCTTCGAGAACCAACGTGACTTCCAGTCACGAATGATGCCGAGGCGATGTGCGTATGGATGTACTGTGTGAGTCATATGATAAATTAGGGACTAGGTTTTAGGTGCTAGTTTCTTAGCGGTTGAGGTGGCGGACTTTTTGGCAGCGCGAGGTTTTGCGGCTTTAGCAGCAGTCTTTGCAGGCTTCGCAGTCTCAGCGACAGCAACGACCGGCTTCTTTGCGACGACCGCTCCGCCACGAGAACCGAGCTCAAGCTTGACCGTGCTCATGATCTTGTGGAGACGACCTGCGCGCCCCTGCTTGAACGGGCGTACACGCTTCAGAGTGACCCCCTTGTCGACGGTCAATGTCTTTACAAAAAGCATATCGACATCAAGTGATTCATTCTCAAACCGAGCATTCGCGACTGCAGAATCCAAAAGCTTCACGATTGCGGGCGCGGACTTTTTATCGAGAAATGCCAATGCGACACGTGCAGCCGGAACGGACTTACCACGAATGAGGTCAGCAACGAGGCGAACCTTGCGCGGCGGCTGATGATAGTTTTTAAGCGTTGCTTTCATATACAAATTACTTCTTCTTGGCTGCCGTCGTAGTCGCTGTCGCTTTCGCGGCCTGTGCAGTCGCTATTTCTGAAGCTTTTGCGGCCATTTCGATCTCCTTCTGCATCTTACCGCCGTGACGGACGAAACGAGTCGACGGAGCGAATTCACCGAGACGGTGTCCTACCATGTCTTCGTTCACGCTCACCTCGTCGAATTTGTTGCCGGTGTGTACCAAAAACGTATATCCGACGAATTCCGGAGCGATCTGACTGCGGCGCGCCCATGTCTTGATGGCTTCACCGCCCGCCTTGCGAGCCGTGACTTTCTTCATCAATTTTTCGTCCACATAGGGACCTTTTTTGAGTGAGCGTGCCATAAGGTATTATTGATTGTTGTTTAGTTTTTCTTCGAGCAGAGCGAGTTAGAAAATCTTAATGCAGACCCGTAGTTCTTGGCCTGCCAATTGAAAACCCCTTTGCGGGGTAGCCCACAATGTATAGGAAACCGCGGCTCCTGTCAATTTTTTGTACGCGATCAATATAACCGACCGATCTACTGCTATTCGCATAACGTTATAAATCGATACTCCCAAAATAGAAACTATTTTTGTGCTGCCCGATTCATGCAAAAAATTCGATTTATCTGCAATTATGGAGATCTTATAACGTAGAACGACGGCGAGTATTGCTCTCGCCGTCATCGCTCACCGCCGTCACCATTCGGATCCGCAAATCGTTTTCTTGATTGAGCACGGGGTCGTTGCCGTCTGCTGGGGCTTACGGTTCTCCAGCCGGCTGATCGTGTCGCGCCAATTGGATGCCTGGTGACCATTCTCAGCGTAGCAAACGTAGTTGGAACTCTTACACGCTGGATCGTCTGCAAAAGCAGGCGAGGCAGATACGTAGAGAGCGAGCAGAACTAAACACGTGCGCATGACCATCTACCTTTCTAGCCGCTCCTGCAGCTTATTGCACTCTAACACAAAAAACAGGTTCCGCAACATACAGTCTTCTCCATGTTTTGCAAAAGAAGATCTTTGAAACTATGAGTAACACTCTTTCGCAACTTTTTGTGCCGAAGCCATAAGCACTCGGTGCCAATGTCCGTGCCCCGGATCGTTATCGTATATGTTCAAAACCTCGATCGTAGAATTCTTAAAACCAATACTATCAAGCCGCCCAGCAATAGTTTCCTCGTCTAAACGAGATGAACTAATGGTATCGGATTTGTGGAATGTCTGTAAGAAAAACCATCCGTTGGTGTCCAAATTTTCATATGCCGTTTCAACGAGTTTCTCCGGGTGTAAAAGTTTATGTATGACAAAGTTCGAATATACCAGATTGAACGACATTCTAGGATCTTCGTACAAATCATTGAGATCAACACCTGTCGTTTTATCAACACCAACCGCTTTCCAGCCAAGCTCTATGAGCGCGTTCACATCATGAAAGTCTCCTGCACCTAGGTCGAGTGCTCTGCCGGGCACAGAAAAATGGTTCGCAATAAAGGTTTGAAGGTCTTTGTTCATGTACTTATGATGAATATGTGGCAGGCAGGTATACCTGCCACATATTTTAGGCGAAACAATGAGGATCTTCGGCCAAGAAATCACCCAACTGAACAAGTGCTCGCGCCCTGCATCCGCCACATTGGTACTTGAGGTTACATGAACCACACTTGCCATGCAGGTTCATTGTCAGCATGTCGCGAACAATCGGATTGTCCCGATATCGATCAGTAATTTCGCTGATCGAAAGTGGAAATACATTCATCATCGGAACATTAAGAAGCGCGCATGGTGTCATGGTACCGTCTGCATTTACATTGAATGTAATCGCGGCCGCACCACACCCATCAAAAACGAGTTCGTTCTCAGTACCGATATCATGTACTCCTCGCAGCAAACACTTGAGCGGGTCATTAGTCGTAATATTCAGATCAGGATACGCGCCCTTCAATCGATATAGGTTTTCCAGGAATGCCTTTTTTTGCTCCCTGGTCATCCATAAATCGGGACGTTCAATCGCGCGACCTGCCGGATGAATGGCCGAGAAGCTTACGCGCGCGCAGCCAATATTCTTCGCAAAAACGACCATCTCTTCCATCGAATCGATCTGGGATGCTTGAATCGTTGAACGCATCGAGGCGACCATGGTCGGTGAATTACGTTTTGCGACCATTTGCAGAGCACGGACTGCAGACCTAAACGCACCTGGGTGTCCACGAAACGTATTATGTCGTTCCGGGTTGAGACTGTCCAAACTAACAGAGAGTACAAACCGTTTGAACTGTAGTTCCTCAACCTGATCAAGATGCTTCCGAGTGAGCTTCGAACCATTCGACGTGAGTGTGATGAACTCGCCGCCATTGTTCCTGACCGCAATAAGAACCGACGCAAAGTCTCGATGCATGAGAGGTTCACCGCCCGAAAGGATGATTTCCTTGTAGTTCGGACTGAACTGACGAGCAAAACGCACGATTTTGACGATTTGGTCGATCGGCATATCGAGCTGTGCCTGATAAGAAGCACGGCAGTGCTCGCACTTCATATTGCAACGTCCGGTGATTTCGATCTGAATCTGACCGAATTCGATTTCAAAAATCGAGTCTTCGGTTTCGACTTCAAGGCGCGGGACTTCGGTTTTACATTCCATTGCTTCCTCCAAAAGTTCCAGCGAGTACGGAGGAATAGATCCACCGTACTCGCACCATGGATAGCTAGTCGCAAATGCAACAGCTACCTTTTCCAATCCGCACACGGATGTGCTTCTTAAGCGACCGAGACATACAATCACCCCCTTTCTCAAAGGATCTATGCGACTCTGTAGTCGCAAAAATTATTGTAACAGCTGCCTTTATTGAACGCAACGCGCTTGAAATTTTGTTTTAAGGAGAGACTTTCTCTAAACTTTTATTTTCGTTTCCCCACCTTGCGGCGCGTAACGATATAGATGTTGGAGTATTTCTTCGGACGGCGTGTCTTCTGTCCCTTGCCGGACGGTTTGCCCCACATGGTCTTCGCACGTCGGAGCCCTCGGCCTTGCTTGCCTTCGCCACCGCCGTGCGGGTGATCAACAGGGTTCATCGCAGTACCGCGGACAGTCGGGCGAACACCCTTCCAGCGCATACGACCTGCCTTACCATAGTTCACGAGGCGATGTTCATCGTTGGATACTTCACCAACGGATGCCCATGCGGTCGAGATGATGCGACGGATTTCGGTACTCGGCATCTTGATGTGCGTATAACCGGCATCCTGTGCAACGACTTCGGCGTAATTACCTGCAGAACGACCGATTTTACCGCCATTACCCGGCTTAAGCTCGATGTTGTAGACAAAGGTACCGACCGGCATCTTGCCAAGCGGCAGACGGTTCGCCGGTTTGATCGGTGCAGTTTCAGAAACAATGAATGAATCAGCGACTTTGACACTCTTCGGAAGCAAGACGTACCGCTTCTCGCCGTCCTTATAGACCGCAAGCCCGATGAACGCCGAGCGGAATGGATCGTACTCGATGGTCGTAATCTTCGCCGGGATGTCGTGCTTATTGAAAACGAAATCAACATCGCGGTATGAACGTTTGTGTCCCCCGCCCTGGTGACGCGTCGTAATACGACCCTGTGAATTGCGTCCGCCGAAGCTGCGCGCCCCCTTCATCAATGATTTCGTCGGCTTGTCACCCGAGAGCAACTGACGGTAGTTCAACGTCGACATGCCGCGAGTGCCGGGAGTACGTGGTTTGTAGAATTTAAGTGCCATATATTAGTTGCTAGGTGCTAGTGACTAGGTTTTAGGCGATGATAATCGTCTCGCCTTTCTTAAGGTAGACATAGGCTTTCTTGCCGCCATTCTTGGTACCGATGATGCCGGTACGCATATTACGGGTCGTCTTGGTCGGAATATTCGCGACACGAACCATGCGCGGTGTGACGTTGTAGATGTCACGGATTGCCATGACGATGTCGCGCTTGGTAGCCCGTTTTGCCACTTCGAAGATGTAGACGCTTTCTGTCGAGTGCATCGTCGCCTTCTCGGTGATGCGGGCATGACGAAGGATGTGCGCGTTACTCGAGCGGATACCTGATTTTTCATTTGCTACAACAGCTACGTCAGCAGCTTTTGCGACAGCCGGTTCCTTCTTCGTATTCGTCTTTTTTGAAAAGAGTGCCATAAAATATAGTAGCTTCTAGCTGTTAGCTGCTAGGGACTTAGAAGCGGACGACTTGGCCTTCTTTGCCGCGCGCGCCTTCATGACTTTTGCCGGCTTTTCTTTCTTCTCGGAACCTTTGGCTGCCATGCGGGTCGCAAGAATCGCAACCGCCGCTTCCGGATTCTCAATGATGAGATAGCGGTATTTGAGAACGGATGCGGGATTGAGGTCACGAACCGGTTTTGTCTCGACACTACCGATATTATTGAAGCTCTTGATCGTTGATGCCTTTGGATCAGAAAGCGCTACCAGCGCGGCATTGTTGCGATATGAGAGCTTCTCAAAACCAGCAAGTCCAGAAAGCACGCCGACAAGCTTCGAAGCGGCTGCTGTCTTTGGGGTCTCGAAACCGAAATCCTCAACAAAAAGTACTTGACCGTCCTTGAACTTGCGCGAAAGTGCCATACAAAGTGCCTTCAAACGCATCTTTTTCGGTATCTCGCGTGCATAGACTTTCTCATTCAGTGGGCCGTGCGTAACACCGCCGCCACGCCATATCGGACTGCGGGTCGAACCGACACGTGCGCGTCCTGTCCCCTTTTGTTTCCAAGGCTTTTTGCCGCCACCGCGAACCGCGCCACGATCCTTCGCATGAGCCACCGGCGTACGGGCATTATCCATCATTGAAGTGACGACCTGATGTATCAAGGCATCGCTCCAGGCAACACCGAAGATATTCTCAGGAAGTGCGAGTGTTCCCGTCTTCTTTCCTTGTGCGTTGTAAATAGGTGTTTCCATATAATAAGTAAGTACCAATTAACAAGTGGCAAGTGGCAAGAAAGAAATGTGGATGATGAGGTTTTTCATAGTATTTTTGATACGTGCTACTTGTTATTTGCTACTTATTTCCACGAGTGTACCCGGACGCCCCGGGACGGCGCCAGAGATAAGCAGTGTATTGGTCGCCACATCAACTTGCAAGACGCGAAGATTCTTGACCGTAATACGATCATTACCCATGCGTCCACCCATGCGCATGTTCTTCGTTACCTTTGCACCGGAGCGACCGCCGCCGGAGAGTGATCCTGGGGAGCGCTCTTTGTTTTTCTGGCCGTGGCTACGTGGACCGCCGTGGAAACCATGGCGCTTCACTACACCTTGAAATCCTTTTCCCTTCGAGATAGCTGAAACGGTGACGGTGTCGCCGGGGGTAAAGGTTGAAACATCAACCTTGTCACCGCGTGCGCCCTCAGCCTTGAATTCGCGCAAATATTGAAATGAACCATCGAGATCCTTGAGGTGCCCTTTCAACGGCTTACTGGTTCGGCTTTCCTTGCGAACGCCGAAGCCGACCTGCACACCGGCATACCCATCTTTCTCGGTCGTCTTTACTTGAGTCACCGTCAAAGGACCGGCAGTAATGACCGTCGCAGCCGAAACAACCCCCTTCTCATCGAAGACTTGGGTCATCTTTCCCTTTTTTCCGAGCATGAATTTCATAGTTGATATAAAGCAAAAACCCGCACTAGAGCGGGCTCGAAAGCCTTGATCTAGTGGTCCCTGCTTGCCGCCGGCAAGACGTATGGGGACATAGGGGTCCAGGAACTTCCCAGACGTGGAGGCAGTATACGCACAACTGCGCAAAATGCAAATTCAAGTATTTCGACGATATGTATTAGATCAGATGACACCGCCGATCGCCGGAGGCTCTGGCGTATCGAGTGAACCGTTGAGATGCGGATGCTTGCGCATATGCCACACGATGATTATCAAGAGAAACGCGAGGATCCAGAACGCCGCAATGATCGCATTACGAACGAGACCGCTTCCGATGGCTTTTCCCGCCGTACACCATGACGAAAGTGCACACGGATCGACGGTGACTGGTGTATTGCTTACTGTAGCGGGAACACTGATACCGACAGTTCCCGCTCGATACGCTATATTTTGTGCCGTCAGACCTTGTGTTTGCGCTTTTACCGAGAGCGCATTCACAATCGTATCAACCTGCGCCGGCGAAAGATTCGCTGATCGAGGATCCTTCATGATCGCCGCACGAATCGTCGCGGCGAGTGTGTTTGGTGACGTCGTTTGTGCGTGGATCAGAAACGGAATGAACAAAGAGATACTGACAAGAGCGGCAAGAGCAACAAGATATTTTTTTGCAGTGCTTCGAATAATCATACGGGTGTATTTCTATTGTAACCTACTTCTCCTCGAACTTCGGCACGATATTCACAGTCGCAGTCTGATCGGTCCATGTGGCAGGAGAACCATCAGAATTTGCTGCGCCAGAGATAACAGCACAATGGAGAGTATAGATTGTCTGACCAGTGATAGCTGACGAAACCCCCGAGCCAGTCCATGAGTCCGTTCCGGATGGTTGTGTCCAGGTATCCGACGGATCGTTGGAACCAGTGACTGTACAGCTAGTGACGTTTTCAACACCCCAGGTAATAGTTGTCGTTTTTCCCGATGAGACAAGAGAAGGGGCAAGACTGAAGGAAACGACTTTGGGCGCTGCTGGTGGAAGGCAATATCCACCCAAGCAACCAGCGGAATACGGAGGATCGCAGGTCGACGGATTACCAATCGGAAGCCCAGTACAACTATCGACAATATCATTACCCGAACAAACCGGGATAGAGGTACAAGATGTGCGTATACAGGTACCATTCTGATATGAATATCCCTGTGAACAGTCCGTAAAAATGCATGCACCATTCACCTGTGCATAACCACCGGGACATTCGATACAATTTCCGTTTATATCACTGATTAAACACGCGGTACAAATACTACCCGTAGGACAATTAGGACCTACGGTACCCGAATCGACTTTGACCGTGACGCTCGCCTGCCCAACATTCGGAAGCGTATAGTTGTAATAGTAGGTGTAGTAACCCGGGGTCGTATAATTACCTGTTGTAATACCGGAGGCAACACCTTGTTCACAGCTAGTCCAATCCGAAAAAGCATATCCGCTGTATGTATACGGATCCTGAAAATTCGGACCCGATATATAACACTGAAATACATTATTTGCTGACCATGTGAGTGTCGTTGACTGACCGACCGTCACTTCAGACGGTACTGCATATATAGCAGCACCAGAAGGATTAGGAGTTGGTATTGGAATAGGTGGCGTCGGAGTATACGGGGGAGATATTGGAGGCCCCACGTTACCATCGTGACTAGAACTGTGACTAGACACGGCGGCGCTACACCCGCATACAGTAGTACCATCAGGAGCTACTGCGGGACTTGTACAGGTATTTGCCGCGGCCGAGGAACTATTACCGTCGTCGTCATCGTCGTCATCATCGTCACCGTCTGCATGAGCGACAGAATTGCAAATACTGAGCGTAATGTGCGAAGTTATCGGAATCGAGAAACCATGGGGCACGATTGCGAATAAGATAGCCAACACAAAGATAGCAAGAGAACTTATTCTCACTAAGGTGAACATCTCAAAAAAAGAAGGGACGGTTTTCATAATGACTCTGTATCGTTCCAATCACTTATAAAAATTTGCCGCGGATCGTACTTATTGAGGTCATGAAGCTGCGTGATCGCACCGGTCGATATGTTCACCATCGAGAGACGAGGATCTGTCGGTTCACTAGAAGTCGATATGTGTTGCCAATCAACCTGTTCAAACGCGACATATACATCATCCGGTGAGATAACGGGCCACAGCGCGTCGACCGTAACGGTACGAATAATATGCGCCGAAAACGGATGCCATGTATCGACCAAGGCGACAGTAACGGTATCATGCATCGGGTTTGTCCATGCGATTTCTCGTCCATCTCTGGAAACAGTGAACATCATACGTGAACTTGCAGAACCAGATGCAAGCGGCCAAACCGTTGTATCTTTCTCTGATGTAAGGTCGTATAGATGAAGCCCGTCATGTTTCAAAAAAATGATCTCGGTTCCGTCGGGACTCCACTGTGGGAAGAGACCATCAACAACATGTACGGGGCTTGCTGATTTTTGAACCAGCCAAACCCCCCACGATTCTGGAGTATACGCAGCTGTGCTCACCTCAGCAGCTGAAATTGTATTGGCAAGCATATTCAGCACAATATCTCCCTTTGATGACATCGAAGGTTGCCGGACGATCACCTTGCCGAAGTTCACAATCTGAGCGGTCACGTGTGATGAGATATCGAAGCTCCATACACCGAGCCTGTTTTGGGGATCGGATGACGATGCCGCTATACCGACGACAAATTGATCATCGACGGATAATCGAGGGGTAAAAAAAGAAATGGACGACTTATGCAAGGTATTCAATCCTACGTTATAATGATAGAGGGACATCGTATCCCCGCCCGCGAGAACGAGATTCAAAAGGATGTATCCATGAAGCGGCGGCGATGAAACTGAACTTGATGATGCTGCCCCACCGAGAGTGGAATTCGCTTTCATGTTCTCATACACGTGGAAACCGGTTCCACCCAACCATAGAAGTACTGCAAGAGCAAAAAAGACTGCTACGATTTTAGCTACTTTTTTCATATCATCAAGTTCATCTAATCTCATCATTGTAGTACATAAATTCAGAAGAAAGTTGTGTAAAATGGAATGAGTGTGGACAGCTCATTGACTTACTATAACTAAATATGTATAATCTTCCCCAGATGGGTTCAATGTCTAAACAATCGCGTTTAGACACCCCTCAAAAAAGAGGATTCGGGCAATGCGCAACTTTCTCATTCTGTCGACTGCTGTGGTTGTGATAGTGACCATGTGCGGTCATGCCGCGACGGCACGGGTCGACGTTACTACCCCCGTCGCCGGACAGTGTTTCGTGCATGGATCGGAGAAAATTTCGTTCGGTCCTGGCGGCACCGGGCGCTACGATGCGAACAGTAGACCAAGAAGCGACGCTTCAAACCACTATGAGATGAGCTACTCCCAGCAGGGCGCGAACGTAACGTTCCAAGCCCACGCAGGAATCCAAGCGAGTTTTGTCTTCCGCCAGACAACTCATCACGGCGAAACAGCCCTCAAGATAGAGCCTGATGAAGATGTCGTCTTCGTCGTCAGTCACTGCTGAAGCCGAGATCCATCAGTGCGATATGCCAGCCGATAGAAATATCGGCCGGCTTTTTTGATGCTAAAATCGACACAAATGAGGAATCGATTCACTTTTGGTGTGTTTTTATCGTTCGGCATTCTAGGTAGTATGGTCGCGGTATTCATCTTATGGCGCTATGTCCCTGCATCTCATCCCGTGATGTCAACAACATCCACCGTCGAACAACGGCTAACGTGGACAAAAAACTATGTAACGAATCATATGTTACCCGATGGGAGCGTACTATACGATTACGACGCAGTTTCAAATCATGCGATCGGAGGAACATATAACGCTGCCACGGTTCGAGATGCGGGCATCTCGTATGTTTCAGCACTTTTGTTCGAGTATGACCATGATGCAGCAATGAAATCGGTAGCCGAAAAATACGCCGATACATTCTTTTCCAATAGTCGTTCCATAGCGCAAAATCCAACCGGTGAAAATGCAATCGTATATAGTGCCTTGTCGATCCTCGGCGAAGAAGATCCTGTATGGAATCGTGCGCATGCTTCTGCTATGAAGCTTGTGTTGGACCAGATCCTCGTAGAGCAACTTCCTTCGGGAGCCTTTGCAGAGTCAGCAACTGATACGAAGGTCAACCCCTATTACACCGGCGAGGCATTACTTGCACTATCTTACGCGCTCGACGCGCAGACTGCCAATACAGTCAAAACACTAATTAAAGAAGCGGTCATCAAGACATATGCGAGTATCAACGCTGGTGTCATCGAGCCGCAAGATGCAAAAAGTCTTTATATGTGGCTCAATAGAGGAACCGTGCGATTGCTTGCTTCGCCTGATTTCTCCGCAATGGAAAAGAGTTCGTTCGTACAAGCGGCGCAAAAAATCCATACAGAAACTATGAATGACATCCTTCCTATCGACCCACACGCGAATTCGTGCATTTGGGGCGAAGGTATCGGTCAATATTTACTTCTTGATACCTCGACGACCACTGATTCCGCACTTTGGCATTCTCTTCAGAAAATCGTGACTGATAACCTCGTGTTACAGGCAACAAGTACATCTCCTCAATCGAATTCAATAAATAACGGAGGGTTCGCACCGGAATATGGAGCTGTTACCGCACGTATTGATTACACGCAACATTGCATCGGTATGCTCATTACGTACGAAACACTGCTTAAAGAAAAATCCCCACAAAATGGAGATTATTAACGAATCGCTTCATCACGACTTTGATGAATTACATCATCTTTACATCAATCAAGACCCTTCTTCGCCAAGGCTACGAAAGGCACGCTCCTACATCATTTTGACATCTATAGAAACTCCAGACGGGAGGTCTATATTCGTCAATGCCTCTATTACTTTTGCTGACGGGTTGAGGATGTCGATCATGCGCTTGTGGATGCGCATTTCGAACTGCTCGCGGGAGTCCTTGTCGATGAAGGCGGAACGGTTGACCGTGTATTTCTTGATATCGATGGGGAGTGGGACGGGGCCGATGACGGTCGCACTGTGGCGAGCTGCCGTGTCGATGATTTGTTTGACTGATTTGTCCAAGACACCGTGCTCATAGGCGCGTACGCGAATACGGAGGCGATGTGCG
>CAINVT010000051.1 GCA_903854215.1 uncultured bacterium
AGTCGCTCAAGAAGACGATGATGGAGAAAAATCACCTCAAAGCAGCACAAGAGATGCAGTCCGCCAAGAAGAAATTATTCGCAACAATCCGGCAAAAATGCTAAATTCATTTCGGTTCCATTCTGGTAGTGGAAAATACTTGATGATGTGCAAAAAGGTGTTACCAAGCTCAGGGCTTGGTAATTTCTGTGGAAAACTACAAAGCTCTGAGCTTGGTGAAATTTTTGCAAAAGGTCGCGCGATGCAGTTCGCACAATCCATTCTGTTCGATCATACGACGATGCGCCAGGGTCCCATACCCTTTATGTATGTCGAATCCGTACGCAGGATATTTCTCCGACAGATGCACCATCAATCGGTCACGTGTGACCTTGGCCGCAATCGAGGCGAGCGAGATGACCGGTTCAGAAAGATCGCCTCGTATGATCGTCTGTTGGTGCTCGAATTGTTCAGGAGCATGCAGACCGCCATCGAGCAAGACTTCGATATCTTGCAACGCCACATCCTTCACGACGCTTGTGATCGCACGGTCGAGTGCCGAACGCACTGCAGGCACGATGCCATAGGTATCGATCATGTGCGAAGACGAAAACGCGACGGCAAAATCCAACTTCCCCGCTGTCTGCAATGTATTCATTATAGAAAAAATCCGTTCGCGATTCTTCTCGGTCATCTTCTTGCTGTCCGTCGCACCCGCGACTGACGACCAATCAAAATCCACCGGCACGATGACCGCCCCGGCCGCGACCGGTCCCGCCAAAGGTCCGCGCCCCGCTTCGTCGATGCCGATGAAGTATTTCATTGACTGCATAATAACAAACAGAAAGGGCCGGTTGTTAAGCGGCTCTTTCGATTTCTTTCGTTCGGTCACTTACCTGATCTCTTATCGAGGGGCGAGTGCTCGGGTCATCAGCAGTCCCCATCTGCTTCGTGTACGCAAGACGAGCGCGAGCAGCGGGTCGTAATACTCGCGGGGCCATGCGAGTAACAATGGCGGCATCGAGCTTCCATGCAGTGTTCGCCAAATCATTCGTTCGCTCGCCATCATAAATTCTGCTGTGTCGCGAGGGTCGAAACCCTCCGCTTCTTCTTCCCGCACGAATTCAGGATAGCGACGTCTATGCATACAGACGGTTCTGATCCGCACAAACTCCCATCTCGCAACATAAACCATTGCAGTCACGAGCAGTACGATCGCGATACTTGCCATGATGCATTCCTCCTCTGCCGAAGCGTATACCCGCACAAACCGTACGCAAGCAAGTGATGGTACTAACTTAAACTGGCCATTCTCTGAAAAATATTCAGCCGGAATTTAGGCATATATTCGTAGCAAAAACAATCAAAAATGGATTTGGTATACTCACCCCATGAGCGCGCGCGAATTCGTCCACCTACATGTGCATTCGCACTATTCGCTCCTCGAAGCATTGCCGCAGATTCCTGATCTCGTCGCCGCGGCCAAGGCCGACGGACAGACGGCGCTCGCACTGACCGACAACGGCAACATGTATGCCGCGATCGAATTTTACAAAGAGTGCAAAAAGAAAGAACTGAAACCGATCATCGGCGTTGATTTCTTCGTCGCACCACGCACACGATTCGATAAGGAACATCGTATCGATGACCGCACCAGCCGCCTCGTACTCTTAGCGAAGAATGAGAACGGCTATCGCAATCTCATGCAGCTCGTATCGAAGGGATACATCGAGGGCTTCTATTACCGTCCGCGTGTCGATCGTGAGCTTCTCGAACAATTCCATGAAGATCTTATTGCGATCCTGCCGAGCTTTGGCGGCGAACATGCCCACGCGATCAAAGACGGCGCAGTCGACCGAGCCCGTGAGAGTATCGCGTGGTACAAAAAGTTATATGGCGACGATTGCTACGCAGAGATCACGCACCATCCCGAGATCGAAGGCCATGAAGCGCGGATGGAACAGATCATTTCGCTCGCACGTGAGAATCAGATCGAACTCGTAGCAGCGCATGACACGTACTATCTCAAACCCGAAGATAGTATCGCCCGTGAGCTCGTGAGCAAGATCCGGACGGGAGGCACACTGAGTCGTGATTTCGAGACCGGCGCGAATGATTTCTCGTTCATATCACAAGCGGCAGCAATCAAATCTTTTAAAGACCACCCCGAGATGATCGACACTACGAAAAAGATCGCCGATCAGTGCAACATCGAACTCAATCTGGGTACCTGGCTTTTCCCCGACTTCCCCATTCCAGCCGGCACGACGCATGATTCAGAACTTCGTGACCTCGTCCAGAGCGGCTTCGAGCGCCGCCATATCGAACAGACACCGGAGATCGTCGTGCGCGTCGATTATGAACTTTCTGTTATCTCAAAAAAGGGTTACTCACCATATTTCCTCGTCGTTTCTGATTTACTCAACTATGCAAAGCGCGCGGGTATCTTCACCAACACACGCGGTAGCGCGGCCGGTTCTCTCGTGTCGTACCTTTCAGGAATCACGACGGTGAACCCGCTCGAATATCAACTTCCATTCGAACGCTTCCTCAACCCGGAACGTCCGAGTCCACCGGATATCGACATGGACATCGCCGATAACAAGCGCGACGCCATGATCGAGTATGCGCGAGAAAAATACGGCACCGATCACGTCGCACAGGTCGGCACGTTCGGTACGATGATGGCACGCGCTGCCGTGCGCGATGTCTCGCGTGCGCTGGGATTTTCGTACGGCATCGGCGACAAGATCGCCAAGCTCATTCCATTCGGCAAGCAAGGCTTCCCCGTGACAATCGCAAGCTCGATCGAAAACGTCCCCGAGCTTATGGAGGTATACAAGACCGATGCCGACGCGCGTGAAGTCTTGGACATGGCACAGAAGATCGAAGGCAACGCACGCCATGTGGGCGTGCACGCCGCCGGTGTCGTCATCGCACCGACATCGGTCACCGAATTTGTCCCGATCCAACTCGACCCAAAGGGCGGCAAGATGATCACCCAATACGACGGGCATGCGGTCGAAGAGGCCGGTCTTCTTAAGTTTGACTTTCTCGGTCTTACCAACCTTTCGGTACTTGCCGATGCAGTCGAGCGCGTGAAGATACGTCTCGGTGTCGAGATCAATATGGATCACCTGCCGCAACAGGATACGAAAACGTTCGAGATGCTCGCGCGCGGCGAAACGCTCGGCGTATTCCAAATGGCGAGCGACGGCATGACGAGCTACCTTATGCAGCTCAAACCGACCCGCATCGACGACTTGAACGTGATGGTCGCGCTCTATCGCCCGGGTCCGATGAACAACATTGATGAATACATCGCGCGCAAGAACGGCACCGCACGCACCACCTATCTTCATCCGAAGATGGAAAGCTTCCTCTCGAAGACCTTCGGGGTGCTCGTGTATCAGGATGATCTTCTCATGACCGCGATCGAGCTTGCCGGATATTCATGGGGCGAGGTCGACAAATTTCGTAAAGCAGTCGGCAAAAAGATCCCCGAGGAAATGGCCAAGCAGCATGTGATCTTCGTCAACGGATGCCAAAAACATACCGGCTTGAGCGCCGCTAACGCGGAAAAATTATGGGATCTTTTCGAACCATTCCAGGGATACGGTTTCAACAAAGCGCATGCCGCAAGCTACGGCAACCTCGCGTATCAAACGGCCTACATGAAGGCCAACTTCCCCGTCGATTACATGGCGGCCATTTTGACGGGTGCCAACGGCGATGTCGAGGAAATAGCTGGCATCGTCGCCGAATGCAAACGCATGGGCATCGATATTCTTCCACCTTCAGTGAACGAAAGCCGCGGGAACTTTACCGTCATAGACGACAAGACGATCCGCTTCGGTCTGTATTCGATAAAGAACTTCGGAACCGGCGTCGGCGATTCGATCATAGCCGCTCGCGATACCTCCTCGACTGCGCTCGGAGCAAGCGGTGAGCCATTCAAAGATCTCGCTGATTTTCTCACGCGCGTCCCCGACAAAAACCTCAACAAGAAATCGCTCGAATCTTTGATCCAAAGTGGTGCCATGGATGAACTCGGCGAACGCGGCAACCTCCTCGCGAATATCGAACTCCTCCTCGGATATCATCGGGAACACATGAGCGCCCCCACCGATCAAGGCTCACTCTTTGGATCGATACATACGGGACCGGCAAAACTCAGATTGCAGCCGTCGCCACCTGCGGCTATGGATACAAAATTAATATGGGAAAAGGAGTTGCTCGGTCTCTACATCTCGGGACATCCGCTCGATAAGCATCGACCGATCCTTTCGAAGCAGAAGATGGATATCAAGACCGCAAAAGCGAATTTCCCGCGCGGCGCGGAGACGGTCATTGCCGGCTTCCTTGCCGAAGCACGTGTCATCCTCACCAAGAACGGGGACAAGATGATGTTCGCAAAGCTCACCGACTTTTCTGACGGCATCGAAGTCGTTGTCTTCCCGCGTACGTATAAAGAAGCCGAGAGCCTGCTCATCGTCGGCACGTGCATCGCGATCAAGGGGCGATTCTCCGAGCGCAACGGCGAGACCAGCTTCATGGCCGAGAAAGTGAAGGGGCTGTAGACAAGCGTCTTCTCTAATGATATAGAATAGATAGGATTCGATAGAATTCGCAGCACGATATGAGGTTGTTCAAATGCGCAGCAAAAAAGACGACATCTTAACGCTTACTGAGGCAGCGAGGTTGCTAAGTGCAACAATTCGAGCACACAGCGTGAACGGACTAATTCGGTGCATTACTCCTGAACTTCAGATTGTATTTCAAAAGGTTGCGAAGACGCTTGCCCGAGAGACGATCAGTCTGAAAAAACGGGGCGTTCTTTTCGAACAACAACCAGGTGACCGACTTTCGGCGACACCTGCGCAGCTTCTGCAAGCTGATCTTTTTCCTGGAGAGCAACGCAGAATAGCGGGACGAAATATTAACAACTCCGCAAATATATACCGCCTTGCAATTAACAGGCGATGCAGATTTTTGAAAAGACTGGAGTTGGGTTTACCCGCTGACTCAGAGAAACTCTGCAGTGTCTTTACTCTCTTGGTGATTCTGTTCACAATTGTGGACAGTACGAAAAATGAAATCGTCGTCTGAAAGTCGAACAGTGGCCGCGCGTGAAGCGCGGCCCATTTTTTGCCAGAACAGTTAAAAGGTGTAGTATTTCACCTATGTCTGCGACTTTAACTGAACAGCGTCACACCCTCGCCCACCTCTTGGCAGCCGCGATCCGTGAACTGTATCCGCATGCCAAGGCTACGATCGGCCCCGCGATCGACAACGGTTTTTATTACGATTTTGACTTTTCCGGCGGAGCGATTCCCGGGGCCGACAACCTCCCCGCGATCCAAGCGAAGATGGTTGAGCTTTTGCCAACCTGGAAAGAATTCCTATGTGAAGAAGTCTCGCCCGCAGACGCCAGATCGTACTTTGCGAAGAATGAATTCAAGACAGAACTCATTGACAATCTTGAGGCTGCAAAAGAAAAAATTACGTTCTACACGATCCCTGCTATCAACTATCAACTATCAACTAACAACTCCTTCACCGACCTGTGCCGCGGCGGTCATGCGGAACATCCGTCGGCAGACATCGCAGCAGATTCTTTCAAGCTCGATAAGACCGCCGGAGCATATTGGCGAGGAGACGAGAAGAATCCGATGCTCACCCGCATCTATGGCCTCGCCTTCGAGACCAAAGCTGAGCTCGATGCGTTCATCACACAGCGTGAAGAAGCGATCAAACGAGACCATCGCAAGATCGGTGCCGAAATGAAACTCTTCACGCTTTCGCCGCTCATCGGTGCAGGGCTTCCACTCATGCAGCCGCGCGGCATGATCATCCGCAAGGAGATCGAAGACTACCTCTGGCTACTTCACAAAGGCAAAGGATACGGACGTGTCTGGACACCGCATCTCGCCAAAGAAGAGCTGTATATCACATCCGGCCACGCGGCGAAATTCGGCGATGAGCTGTTCCGTGTCTCCGGCAAGGAAGAGAAATTCTTTATGAAGCCGATGAACTGCCCGCACCACATGCAACTCTTTGCAGACAACCAGTTCTCCTATCGTGACATGCCCGTGCGCTATTTCGAACCGGCGACCGTCTATCGTGACGAGAAGACGGGGCAACTTTCGGGATTGACGCGTGTACGTGCGATCACACAAGACGACGGCCATCTCTTCTGTCGTGTGAGTCAGATTAATCAAGAAGTCTCGACGATCGTCGGTATCATCAAGGAATTCTATACGACAATGCGGATGATCGACGGCTACTGGGTACGTCTCTCAGTGCGTGGACCCGAAGGCAACTATCTCGGTACCGACGAAGTATGGGCGACTGCTGAAGCGGCGCTCGAATCCGCCGCCAAGTCGAACGATCTCCCCTATCGGCGCGTCGAAGGTGAGGCCGCATTCTACGGACCGAAACTTGATTTCATGTTCAAAGATGCGATCGGACGTGAATGGCAACTGGCGACCATCCAATGTGATTTCAATCTTCCCGAGCGATTCGACCTTTCATTCATCAATGAAAAGGGTGAGAAAGAACGCCCCGTCGTGATACATCGTGCGATTTCCGGATCGCTCGAGCGATTCATGGGTGTCATGATCGAACACTTCGCCGGTGCATTCCCACTCTGGCTCGCCCCGGTACAGATCAAAGTTCTGCCGGTCTCTGACAAACATACCGAGTATGCGCAGACGCTTGTCGACTCGCTCTCCGCTGCGGACATCCGTGCAGAACTCAGTGATGGAGATTCGCTCGGCAAACGCATTCGTGCGGCAAAAGTTGAAAAAGTCCCCTACTTGCTCGTCGTTGGTGAACAAGAGATTACCGACAAAACCGCGACCTTGGAAAGCCGCGATGCGGGCAAAATAGGTGTGCTACCCCTTGCTGAAATTATTACCAAGCTGCAAGAAGAAATTCGGGTACGTGCCGTGTGATACGATAGACGAATATGGACGAAAACATGCAGAGCTTGATCAAGAGCGTCAATTTTATCATCGATAGAATGGCGACAAAAGATGACTTACTTGGCATGGCTACCAAGGAGGATTTGTTGGGGATGGCGACGAAAGAAGATCTGTTTGAGTTGCGACAAGAGATGGCAACAAAAAATGAGCTGGAAAAAGTGCGACTCGACATACTTGAGGCCATCCGTCCGACCGAAAAGGCCGTCGACAAAGACGCAGTGACGATTCTCGATCACGGTAAACGTATTTCACGTATCGAACGCCATCTTGCGCTCAAGTAGCACTGAAAAAAGTAGGCGGGGCGTCAGCCCCGCCTACTTTTTTGTTCTCGCTATCTTTTTTACCCGATCATTGTTCCGCGCATCTGGTCGATCTTGAACGTTATCTTGCGGAAGGAGTCCGCCGCGAAGGCGTAGGTACCACCCTGGTAGTACATGAGGAGATACGCAGCTGAGACAGCAACAGCGATAATCGATAGCCAGTAGATCGTGTCGCCCGCTGCCCCGAAGTCGAAGCCTGTGTACGGAATCTGCGTCAACGAGACTGCCGGATATGTCGTCGGATAGTTCATAGGATATGAATAATTATTATTTTGATAAGCATAGGAAGGTGTGTAATAGGTCGACGGATAGGTATAGGTCGGCGCAACGTAGTTGTAACCGTAATTCTGATACTGATATCCCGAACGATTCGCATCGTAGCGATATGAAGAGTTGTACTCCGGTGTCTGATAGCCGCTATTGTAGACAACTGGGTACTGGTTCGAACTGCTGTTCACCGTCTGTGTGACGGGTGCAGAATTGGTGTTCGTGTTGGTATTCGTGTTCGTATTGGTATTGTTGATTACGATACCGCTGGCAGTCGTCTGATAGACACAATTCGGATAGATACCGGTCGTACCGGAAGGGCACGAAAATGTCGGAGCGACACAACTCGGATAGGTGCCCGTATAACCGGTCGGACACGAATAGGTCGGTGCGACACAATTAGGATAGGTACCAGTGTAGCCCGTCGGGCAGCTATAGGATGGAGGAGTGCAATTCGGGTACGTACCGGTATAACCCATCGGACACGAATAGGTCGGTGGCGTGCAGTTCGGATACGTACCGGTATAACCCATCGGACACGAGTAGCTTGGCGGCGTACAATTCGGATACGTACCGGTGTATCCGATCGGACATTGATATGTAATCGGCGTGCAATTTGGGTACGTCCCTGTAGTACCGGTCGGACAGGAATATGACATTGCGTAACCTACGCCGCCTCCTGACGATCCGCCACCGCTTGCGGAACCGGAGCTACCCGAACCGCAACAGCCGCTACCAGAATCATCGGCGTGAACGGAGACAATAGGCATCAGGACTGCCGCCGAAACGGCAATAACGCCGATTACAATGAGAAATCCCCACGTACGCCCTAAAGTGATTTTTTTCATAAAATTTATTCTGATAGTCTAATTAATAAGTCTTAGTACTGGTGTCCGCCGATATATTATCTATATTGGTCTATATTGGTGTGTTGTAACTCCATCGAGACCATATCACAAAACACACGAATGTCCAGTTACATTCATATAGGGTCCCGGAGCTTGCGCACCGAGACCCCGAGGCAAGACTTCAACAAAAGTCTCGTGGATCTTGCGATGTCATCAGTGCCAATCCACGTCACCGTGGAGCACGCCTGCCGCATCCATTTCGGCGTTGTCGATCCGAAACGCCGATCCGACATGGATTTGACTCCAATTCCAGCGATGATTCGCATCATGCCAAAGCCGTCCGTTGGTCGCGACAATATACGGATGGCCGTCGGTTGGACACGGTACGATCTCTCGCACGTAGTACCACACAACGGGCACGCGCCGTGTCTGTGGACTGTTCGCACATGGATCCACCGTGTGGACTTTGATGACGCACGACTCTCCTGCCATTGCGTTGACCGGTGCGATCATGAGACCACATGCGATCGCAATTGCAGCAAGCGCCAGAACACGCTTCAGCATGATTTTTTCTCCTTCTCGACGATTTGAATCTGCTCAGCAGCAAACTCAGTTACTGTTAGTATGTTGCACTACATAATTCATTTTGTCAAGCTCAATCATAAATTCAATCACAAACACAAAACGCCCCATCCGGAGCGTTGTGTGGACTTTCATTTTGGAGCTTACCTGTCCATCGGACAGATCGCGAGGACGGCGGCACTTTATTCGCGGGTGATGACGATGCGCGGCATTTCACCATTCTGCGAATGAGAAACGATCATCGCATCAGACGTCACGTGGCGTGTTTCTGCGATCGGAAGATTTGAGATGACCGAAGCGATACGCGTATTGGTGACGATAGGCTTGTGTTCGACAATCGGAGCTTCAGTCGCCGTTTCAGTTTCAACTTCTGCCTCGGCGAATTGTACCGGACGGATGGTCGAGCGACCGCCCATGAGCGCTGCCGCGAGTGTGAACGCACCACCGCGATAGTAGACCAAGAGATATGCGGCTGCTACAGCGAAGGCCAAAAGTGCGCCCCAGTAGATCGCATCACCGACCGGTCCGAAGTCGAATCCGGTGTACGGGATCTGTGTGAGTGAGACGCCACGCGCTGCACTTGCTACGACGATCGGCGCACGATACGTCGGTTGATAGGTCGGGGTCGTATAGGTCGTCGGGTACACGTAGTCAACAATCTGCTGTGCCGGTGTCGTAGCGATCTGCGTTACCGGTGCGGTATTGTTGTTGGTATTCGTGTTGGTATTGGTATTCGTATTGTTGATGACGATCGGCTGGCCAGCGGCAGTAGTCTGTTGCTGCTGAGCAGGCTGATTATTGTTGTTGATTACAACCGGCGTTTGCGATTGCGTTTGAGTCGGTGTCGAATAACCGGTGCCAGGAGTCGTGTAGACGCTGGAAGAATAGCCGCTTCCAGCACCCGGAGTCGAGCGGATCGAAGAGCTATAAGAAGGATTGCTGGAGTAGTAGGTCGGAGTCGAGTAGCCATAGCCGCTCGAAGAGTAAATCGGGGTCGAGTAGCCGTAGCCACCACCATTGGTATAATCATAACCGCTAGTACCGAGGTACCCGTCCGTTATTGTGCCATTTCCAAGATAACCATCAGTAATAGTTCCGTTTCCGTTATAGCCATCAGTAATAGTTCCGCTGCCAAGATAGCCATCAGAAACTGTGCCATTTCCATAATAACCGTCGGAAACTGATCCATTACCATAGTAGCCGTCCGATACTGTCCCTCCTCCGTAGTAACCATCACTGGTACTACCACTCCCGTTGTAACCATCTGAGACAGATCCGCTTCCATAATATCCGTCCGAGGTTGCTCCGGTACCGTAGTAGCCATCGGAGACAGACCCTCCCCCATTGTAACCATCCGACACTGACCCTCCACCGTAATAACCATCACTGGTACTACCGCCGCCGAGATAGCCATCCGATACAGATCCATCACCGAAGTAACCGTCGCTCTGGGCATATGTAATACCCGTGCCAAACATAAACATGCTCACAAAGAGCACCGCAGAACCAAGAGCTATTGTACTGTTTTTCTTTCCAAGAATGTTCATATTTGTCATAAATTAAGAATAAGATTGATGTTGATAATACTGTTTACTTCTTCCAATTATACTACTAATAATAGAAATGTCAATTAAGGTGGCAGGGGCAGCGATTGTAGCCGCCCCTAGCCGTGAAGAAGAGGACTTCAGTCCTTGTAGGTGCCCGTGATTTTTGCCGAGCCAGTGGTTGCGCCAACCTTCAACGTCACCCACTTATCGAACGATTCGAAGGTGCCGGTGACGCAGCCCCCGCCCTTGCTGCACGATTTGATCACCGTGCCGACGGCGATACCCTCCGGCAACATGATTTCGGTCATGTCGTAGGCGTCGTCCGTGGCGGCTTTCATCTTGTAACCGGTCTGATTCCCGCAGTCCCAGACTTCGAGAATCTTAAACCCATCACCGACGTCTACACGAGCGAGCGACGGAACCTCCATCACTTGCACATTCATGTCGGTAACACGTTGATCACCGACCAACACTTTCGGGCGGCGGATACCGACCGACTTGTAGGCTCCGTCAACGGGCTTGACGTCGGTCATCAACGTGCATTTCAGCACGCTTTCCTGGTTTCCCTGCGCCATCGTCGGCAAAGTGCCGAGCGAGACGAAACCGATGAACGAGGTCGCGAGAGTGGTCAAAACGAAACGAGTGGTCATGGCGTAGTCCTCTTCTATTGTTTGTCTCAACTCACGTGAGTATGATAGAGACGGTTGAAAAGATCGATGTTCCCTTTCGAGAACGCAGCGCGATTTGATGAATCAAGTTGCTTTGCGTGATCAAAAGTTTTTTTGGAAACGGCCGGCCGCGAGGCGAGCCGTTTCCATGAAGGCTCCATTGTCAGTCGAGCCACGCGAGTCTTCCGCTGTGGTAGATAATCCTTGACTGGGCCGAACGCGGTTGTGGCAGGCACCAGTTGGAAACACCACGCCAGCGAAATTGGTAATCGCCTTGACGGCAAGCCCCTGTCGGCACGATCTGCACAGCGCCGATGTCGTTAGTGGTAGCAGGACGCATCGCCACGGAGGCCGGATCTGCTGCAATCTGTTGTCTTTGAGGCGAAACAACAGAACTCGTAGATCTTTCGATCTGCATCTGCCACTGCGCCCGACAAAGGTCACCTTGGCAAAAGAGTCCGTCGTGCCAGAGAAGGAATATGACCAGTCCAGCGAGGAACACAATCGCGACACCAAACTTATCCATCGAATCCTCCATCCCTCTAACGCTCGGGACCGCGCCGCGACTTACCGCGGAATAACATTTAATCTGGTACAATTATAGCAATAGTTATGAAAATGTCAAGGGGCAGGTTGCTTTCGCTTCCCGCCCCTTATTTGTCCTCATTATAGGACTTTTTCGTCCAATGGCCGGTCCTACGGGCTCGGCGAGAATCGCTGCACGGTCTTGGCGATTTCAAGCATGACCAAGAGCAGAAGCAGATCGACGAGCGAGGCTGGAAGGCTGGTGACCCAGATCTTCCAGATGTAGAAGCCCGGCGAGTAATGTCCAACGAAGTACATCGATGTGACGTAAATCGCCGGGACGACGAGCCATATAATACCCGCGTCGATAACCGAGGAGACTACGTCAGTGATCTCCTTCCGTTCTTCGAGAGGCATGCTCGCAACTAGTGGTGGAAGCTGAAGCAGCACAACAATGCCCTCCACCAACCCCCACCAATCACTTACCCAGCCCATGAAGACAGGTCCGAGCTTCGCTGAACATGTTGTCAGCACAAGCACAGCAATCCCGTTCAGAACCGACACGGCTCCTGTTATCACGCTAAGATGATGCATGAGCTTGCGCCGCGGACGCAGCGGGCTCAGATCCGCCGGCGCTGACGCCGGAACAGATGGTGTCATTGCCATAGTTTTAGATCCTCTGATTCTTGCGAAAGGGACGGCCGAGGGCAAGCATAATAAGCTTGACCAGGGCCACCACCTCAGTGAAAAGGAAAGCTTTGTCTGCTCCGAAGAGCCTCAAAGCGGCTTCGGTCTTGCTTCCATACCCCGAAGGGAGGAGGCCTGCTGCCCACTTGATGAGCGCAAGATTGAGATCTTCACCCCTCACCAGCAAATCAGCATCATAGGTCCATATCGCAGCAACAAGTGCTACGGATAGGAGAAACGCGAAGCCCCGAAAGGCCCCCGCGCCTAAGATTCGAGTGAGCATTTGAGCCTCTCTTTTTCCGTACGACTATACTATTACTATACCGAACCACGCTTGGTTCGTTTGCTCGTTAAACTATACACTAAATATAATTGTTGTCAAGTTACGTAAATTGTAAATTCCCTAGCAAAATACAATCGTCCTTGCGAAAAGTCCCCACCTCTGTCCACACATGTCTTGTGACTGATAGTATGTACGTGGTAGTATCAACGTCATATCCTATGAGCATGGAATCGAGTTTCTTACGCAAACATGCGAATCGCGTCGAAGATGCCGCGAAGGCTAAAAATGCCGGTACAACACCGGAGAAAGAGACGGACGACCAGCCAACGATTGGTCAAATCATACGGTCTGATAGCAAGGCCTTCGGTCAGATGCTGGAGTCACAGGGAAATCCCGAACTCATCGCGACGATGACACGTTATCAAAAGGGTGAACCGACAGAAGCAGACATCAAAAATCTGACCGCAAATGTCAATCTTTTTCTCGAGACGAAGGAGCGTATCGAGAAGCTCGATTCATTTCTTTCGAACTCGACGGACCACTTACGTGAGAGATCAGAAAAGTTCAAGGAATTCAGCAAAATATTTGGAGTAGAGGGTATTGACGGTGTTTTGAAACAGGGACTCGCAGAGATGGCCTATGCCGACCCTGCGCGATTCAAAAAAATAGAGACATACTTCAGCAAGCTCGAGAAATCTGAAAAAACACTCGATGATCCAGAGAGCCCGGTCAATAAGACCCTCACCGATTTTTGTAAGAAACACAATCTGAATGAAGATACTCTGCTCGCTATAATGGACGAGCAGAATGACGCATTGCGAGATTCTAAGATCGCATCACTCCTGCACGGCCAACTCACAACATTCCAAAAGTTTTTCTCGTGGAAACGGTCTCGGGAAAATGCAAGCGAAGCGGCGGCTATATCAGGTTTGAAAACGCAGATGGACCAAATGCTCGGCCAAGATGAGCTTCTGGCGAAACAATCCGGAGATTACCTCGTAGCACTGATATCGAAGAACGACACATGGCGAAGTGCATTGGTACGAACGCAGTCAGACAAACAGCCTACTTTCAAGCAAGGTATTGATACGAAGACTGGCTTCGATGAGATTCGTGATGACATGAATCCTGATCTGAAAAAAATTGGAAAATGGTGGCCCCAATATTTGCATAATCAAGGGATTAACAACTTTGCAGGTGCAAGCCCCGTAGCTCAAAGCGCTTTGCGAGATCGATTCAAGCGAGATTACACCAATAATATGATGAAGGAAGCAGCAAAAAAAGGCGGCTTCTGGGCGACTGTATGGAAATTCCTCTTCGCTCAAAAAATGAACAGCTCTGAAATCGATGCGTTATTGAAATAATTATTTACTATGAGCGACCAAACTGCATACACTGAAATTGCCAACGAACTTTCCAAAGTCGTTGAGAATGGTACCGAGGCGGAAGCGCGCCAGTTCATCATGAATCACTTCAAAGAACTTCCTGATGAGATTCAGCGCAGTCTCGCACTCGATGTATTTCAAGAAGCGCTCGAAGAGGAGGTCGCCAAACAAGATATGCTCGTCGAATTGCGGAAAGAGGCGGCCGATGTAATCAATGGACTCGCAGATAATGAAGTGAGTGAGTGACTACTCGTCTCCTCCATAACCGGGTGGAAATTCGTCCATAGGCGGTTCCCCATCGTGTGCTGGCGATATAGAATCGAATGAATTTTCGTACTGTACTTTATATTTTTGCTCCAGAATCTTGAATTCAGTCGAAATGGCAGCGATTTGCGACGGTCGCTGTGCGCTCAGTATTCGCAGTTGCTGAACTTCCTCCCATTCCGCCCCAAGATGGGCCGCGTCCGATATTACGTAAACACGTTTTAGAAGTTGCATCCATGCTTTTTCGAGTGCTTTGCCATAATATTCATCTTTTTTGGAATCCCACCAATCATCCTCCACCGCCTCGGAGGCAGATGGAAGGGGCTGATTATGTTGAGATTCTCTTAGCGCAGCGAACACACTCTCGATACTCTGAGACGCTTCTTTTGCGCTGACACAATCCTGACGAAGTGACTTCAATTTTGCCAATGCGCGATACTGAACATCTTTTTCATCGCGAACTGCTTCATCATCCCAAAGGTCCCTATTTTCCAATTCTTTGTTTGTTCTGTGAGTGACGGTCGATTGATCGGCTTTACTTCGCCGCTTCTTTTTTCTTTTTTCCATTGACTCGCCCATACAACACAATACTACTATGACAGCGACGCGGGAGGAAGTTGGACCGCATAGCTAAAGGTCTATTTACCTACTACCACACTAGAAACCCCGACAAACGTCGCGGTGAGGACGAAACGGGCGGAGACGCCGGTCAAGGTGTCGCAGGTGACGAGGGTGAGGTTGGTGCCGTGCGTAGGTGAGGTGTCGATGGTCGTACCGTCGTTGGTATCGGCCTTCACGACGGAGACGACACTGTAGAGATAATTCTTTCCATCGGAACCGACGACGGTGATCGAGTCGCCCGCATTGAGATCAGGAATTTTGTTGAACGCTTGGAACATCTTGTTGATGACGATCGGCAGGTGCGAGCTGTGCGCGAAGATAATGAGATTCCCGGCTTGGCCGAGGTCGGCAGAATTGATGTAATGTGCCGGGCCGTTCTTCAAGAGATTGTCGAGTGTGTCGACGTTGGTCGTCGATGGATTTTGTACCGGTAGATCAAGGTTGATGGATGAAATGATGAGACGCGTCGGCTCGATACCGGTCGGGAGTGTTGTTGGTGTTGCACTCGTATTTGTCTCACCAAGTTGCGGTAATGATGAAAGCGCGACGCTATCGTTCGCGGCTGACGTCGCCGTAGTCGCGGTCGTCGGTGTTGTACCGCTTGTGGTGACCGGAGTGGAACCATCAATGTAGTCCGGCACGAAGCCGATCGAATCGGCAACGGAGAGCGAACAGAAGAAAAGCAAGATGACTGCCGACAAAAAGACCGGCGCCGGTGGTTTTTTGCTTGTTTTATGGGGTGATGCGGTAGTCATATACGTGACAGAATAATAACGCATTATTGCTCTCTTGTCAACATGTGATACTTGACAATGCGTTTATATATGAGACAATACCGCCATGTCAGATCACGCAACATCATCCGGGGAAAAAGCGAGCTTGCTCTCGAATATCCTCGCCATTATCGGACTTATCATTCTCGTTATCATAATTGTGTGGGGTTTGGTTCATGTGGCAGAGTTGAGCAGCGGCTGGTTCACTTCCATCTTCCCTGCAAGTGGTCCTTCGATCAAAGTTTCAGCGCCGAGCGACGCTGCATCGGGCGCGCCGGTCACACTATCGTGGAATTACTCGACGACGGCTGCCGGTAGCTACGCGTTCCTCTATCAATGCCAATCCGATTTTCAATTCGCAGTCATCAATACGACGAACAACACCGCGAGCGGTATCCCCTGTGGTGCGGCATTCCAGATCACACCGACTAATCAGAGTATCCAAGTGTTGCCGCTTCTCTCCGGCACATCATCGGTCAGTGTTCCATTCTCGATCCTCTTCGTCCCGACATCCGGTACGCAAGTGGAAGGCAGTGCGACGATGACGATCCATCCCGGCTCAGGTATTGCGACGACACAATCCACATCCGCCGTTAAAACAACGGTACAAACGCCAGCTGTCACCGCTACAGCTACTCACGTTGCAACAGCGCGCACTTATAGCAGTCCTGCCGATCTCGCGGTACACGTCATCTCCGCGAACATCGATCAGTACGGCAACGCGGTCGTTACTTTCAGTGTCAGCAACATCGGCGGTACGCGAAGCGGCTCATACAGCTTCACCGCGCAACTTCCGACTTCCGGCTATAGCGCAATGGCGCCATACGCTTCGAGTATTCAGGCACCGTTGCCCGTCGGCGGTTATATCGTCAATACGCTTCGATTCTCACAAGCGACCGGCGGTGTCTTCAGTGTCGCGCTCACAGCGAACGATGCAAATCAGAGCAACAACTATGCATCGCAACTTATGAGTGGATTACAGACACCGAACTACGGATACGGATATAATTACAACTACAATTACAACGCATACAACAATTACAATCCATACAACGTGCAGTACCAGACAGGTACGTATACGTACTAATCGGTAGCGATACAAGAAAAGCGGGCGGCGCCACAGGTGCCGCCCGCTTTTTATCGAGCAACGTATCACGTCTTAAGGCGGTACTAAAGGCGGTGCTAAGCACGTCAAAAACAATGATGGAAACGGGAATTCCTTCGGTGATGAAGATACCCTGCGGACGGCGACCTTTCTCGACACTTTCTGCCACTGCGAATTTCTTGAATGCGGGTGTGAACGAGACACTGTGGTCGGTCACTTTCGCAACGTGCTTGTTCTGGAGGAGTATGACGCGCTCCTCTTGGGTGAATATGTGTTCCTTCATAGATACTGATTGCGGGTAATGCTGCTAATCGTACAACAATCCCCATTATTATCTGTGTCTATGTTTAGGGGGTACGGTTCACTGTCCCCCTTATTTTATGTAGTAAGTTTCTTTATAGTAGCTACGATATTATCGAATACCGAAGTTAGTCGTGTTTTTGCCTCTTCTGTAAGCAACGCTGTATGCATAACTGAATTCCTGAGGGACTTAAACATTTTATCTTCATTTTTTAAAATATTATGATCAAGGATATTTGCCAGATCAACATAATCTAGATATAAAAGAATGTTATCTTCGTCACTTCTGATTTGTATAGATACCTTGGCATCAGATTTTTGAGTCTGTAAACTTGCTTTTCCTCTTTCCCCTTTACAAAACTCACAAAGAGCGGTTACTCCCACTTTCGGATTAAAACGATCTAAACAGGTACTTTTGTCAGTAGGAAGAATTTTTGAGCAAGTAGTCGGAGCAACATGTGTGAGTTCAATTTGCCTACGTAGCAAATTTTCTGAGATGAAGCATTGCGCATAGCTACTGCTATTGTATGCAGCATCATTTGCAATTTCTCTTAAAAAAGGATCATTTTTGCCATCGCTAGAATATTCCTTCGACACTTCACGTACAAGAGATTTCGCCTTTTTAAACTTATCCGCTCCCTCAAGGTCACCATCTTCATCGTATTTATCGCGGAGTGCGTCCCATTGATCAATGATTCTTAATACGACCATCCTGAGTTCATCGAGAAAGCTCTTATAAGCGGGATCATCCGCCAAAACACCCTCGCGACTGCTAGTGAATCGATCGATACCATCACCGTCTAGCGCGTTAAAGTGTATTTGACCATAAAGATAGCTTTCAGGAACTCGCGATGATGGAATATGTTTTAGAATATCTGACTCTCGCAAACGACCATTCACAAAAAGATCTACGCCGACTTTTTCATTTGTTGCGTGGATATTTCTGTCTTTAGGCTTCTTAACTGATGCAATAAAACCACTAATATTCTCGGCCATTGTGACTGAAATGGTTTCTTTTATATTAGTACAGAGAGAGTCAAGATAGGGGTCAAGGAATGCATTAATGTTCCAGACGAATTGTGTTTTGTCTGCAAGCTCGCTTAGAGAGTCCAAAGTCACAGGGTCGCCATCCAAAAAAATATTAAAATTTGGATCAATCAACGAAAATCTAAAATAAAGAGCAATTATTTTTCTTAGGAAATCATCCGTGTTATGGATACCATCTTTTATCCCTTCAAAACAAATAATTGTTCCATGTTCGAGCCCCTCGCGATACCGGCCAAACAAGGCGTCGTTGTAATTATCAAGCTCGTAGTCAAAAGCTGATACATCATCTAAAATCGCATTCTCCAATTCAGTATTATCAATGGAACCTCCTACCCAACCACCACCTGCTACCTTCGAAGTTATGCTGATCTTTTGAGCGCACGATAAGAGAGCAAGCTTGCCTATCCCCTTTCTTCCGATGTATGGGCGATTTTCTGGAGCTGCCGACCGATGTTCTCCCGATCGTCTTTTTGAGTAACCTATTTTAAGAAACTTATTCTGAAAATCCTCGACTGTCATTCCTACACCGTCATCCTTAATACAAAATTGATCGTTATCCCTATCTATTTCAATCCAAACATTATGCGCATTTGCGTCCCACGCATTTGATATAGCCTCGCCCAATACAGTGGCGAAACTCCTATATAGATTCCTTCCGAGGTGATTAAGGACACTTAGCGAAATATTGAATTTAAATGGGTCATTTGCCATATTCTTGCAGATGCTTTTTTATAGCACCCCCAACGACAATTCCGAGCTGTGGTGGTACCGCATTACCAATATGCCTAGAAATTTGCCCAATCGGCAAGTTCCCGAACTCATAGTCTCTCGGGAAGGTTTGTAGAAGTGCACCCTCTCGTAAGGAAAGTGCTCGGTCTTGTTCAGGGTGACCAAACCGACCCGAACCATAACTCCCAAACTGGGTAGTAATTGTCGGCGAGACATCGTCCCAACTCATGCGTCCGTATACAGACATGTACGTTTTACCACTTTCTTTCTTGTAACAGTTCGGCAACAACTTTTTATCCCAATCTCGCCAAGACCCTCCTTGTTTCGATTGCTTGATACGGCTTATATTGATCGGCTCAAGTTTCTTCGACTGATGTAATGGATCAGATTCGCTCTTCTCCCCAGCAGCTATTTTCGGAAGTGCCATTATTATGTCTCGCACAGTGACGTAATTTCCTTTCGAATGAGTCTCCTTTGGCACTTTTATTTCCCCTAAACGCGAAGCCAACAAAATTAAACGCCGTCTGTTTTGAGGCACACCATAATTCGGTGCATATACTACTTTATAGTCGACTTTGTATTTCAACTCCTCGAGTTTTGCGACGAAGTTCTTGAAAACGTCCGTTTCCATAACACCCGGCACATTTTCCATAGAAACAATATCTGGCTGGATAGTTTCGATCCCGCGCACGAAGTGATCAAGGAGATTCCAACGCTTATCTCTTCCCTTACTTCGCTGTTTGAATGCATGAGAAGAAAAGGGTTGGCAAGGCGCGCACCCCACAAGGACTTTTACACTATTGGCAGAATATAGTTTTTTTGCCTCGCCGAAGTCATATTTTGAAATATCAGCCCAAATAAATCTAGCACCGTTATTTTTTTCAAATGCATATTTACACGTAGCATCGTTATCAATGCCGGCAATAACTTTTGCACCCGCCTTATTAAGGCCGTACGTAAGACCACCTATACCACTAAATAGATCAATGACTTCAATTGGCCTACTTTCTTTTTTATTCATACGATGAGTACTAGCACACACTAATCATCGCATACCTCTCTTCATAATTCTAGGTTAATCCACATTGTAAGTGAACCAAGGACGGACATTGATTGCTACCAAGGACCGACCTTGGTCCAATCTGATTGATTAGATATCCAGCGTTGCTTCCTTCGCGTGTGACTGAATGAACGACTTGCGGGCTGGGACGTCGGTGCCCATGAGCATGTCGAAGACGAAGTCGGCGTCTTGGGCGTCGAGTACGCTCACCTGCAAAAGGATGCGGCGATTCGGGTCCATCGTGGTCTCCCACAATTCTTCCGAGTTCATTTCTCCCAAGCCCTTGTATCGTTGGACGGAGATTTTTGGACCTTTGGCTTTGAGCTTCGCATCATCACCTGATTCTTCCGTTATCTCGTCTTCCGGTGAATTGTCCTCAGATTCGATCGGTGTATCTGCACCGACGAATGCGATGCGCTCGGCATCCGTGTAGGCGTATTTGACCTCCTTACCTTTGCGAATTTTGAACAAGGGCGGCTGCGCGATGTAGAGATAGCCGCCTTCGATGATCGGTCGGAAATGCCGATAAAAGAGCGTGAGCAAGAGTGTGCGGATGTGTGCACCGTCGACATCGGCATCCGTCGCGATGATGATCTTGTGATAGCGAAGTTTGTTGATGTCGAAAATATCCCCGATCGCGGTACCCATCGCGACGACAAGATTCTTGATCTGCTCGCTTGCGAGCATCTTGTCGAGACGAGCACGTTCGATATTGAGGATCTTACCGCGCAGTGGGAGGACCGCTTGAATGCGACGATCACGACCGGTCTTGGCGGTGCCGCCGGCAGAATCTCCCTCCACGATGAAGATCTCGGACTCGGATGCATCTTTGGTCTGACAGTCGGCGAGCTTGCCCGGCAACGTCATACTATCGAGCGCGCCTTTGCGCATGATGCTGTCCTTGGCGGCCTTCGCTGCCTTGCGCGCCTTCATGGCGAGCGTCGCCTTGCCCAAGATATTGCGTGCTTCTTCCGGATGCTCTTCGAGGAAGGATGCGAATGCAACGCTAAAGACCGCATCGGTCGCGCCACGTGCTTCCACCGAGCCGAGCTTGCCCTTGGTTTGGCCTTCGAATTGAATCTCGCGAAGCTTTACGGAAACGACTGCAGTGAGTCCTTCGAGGACGTCGTCGCCGGTGAAGCTGTCGGTGTCTTTGCTCGCCTTAGCACTCGCATTCAAGGTGCGCGTGAGCGCCGCCTTGAAGCCGGTCACATGCGTACCGTGCTCGGGGTTATAGATGTTGTTAGCGAATGCGGAGAGACGAGCGGTGATGTCGTCGACATATTGCAGGGCGACTTCCACCTGGACACCGTCTTGTTCCTTGTCGACGTAGAAGATCGTCTTGTGGACGGGGGTCTGGTGACGGTTCTGGAATGCGACGAGCGAACGGAGTCCGCCTTCGAAATAAAACGTGACTGATGGGGCATCGATCTTGAGATCGCGGAGGTAGTACGTCTCATCTATCTTGCCGCCTGGCTTGAGCTCCGTCGAAAGAGCATTGCGGAGATCGAGGATCGTGATGCGAAGTCCCTTCACGAGGTACGCCTGCTGGCGCATGTGCGAGACGATCTCTTCCCAATCGAGTGCCAATTCCGGAAAGATCGAACCATCGGCCTCGTACGTGATGATCGTCCCGTGGAGCTTGGATGTGCCCATCTTCTTGACCTTGGCAACAGGCTTGCCGATCTTGTATTCCTGAACATGATAGGCACCATCGCGGTGGACTTCGGCGCGCATATGGACGGAGAGCGCATTGACGACTGCAGCGCCGACGCCGTGCAAGCCGCCAGAAACCTTGTATCCCTCGCCACCGAACTTGCCGCCCGCGTGGAGGATCGTGAGCACCGTCTCGAGCGTAGAGACTTTTGTCTTCGGGTGTATCTCTACCGGGATGCCGCGGCCGTTGTCGGCTACGCGGACGCGATTGCCCGGCAAGAGCGCGACCTCGATATCATCGCAGAACCCGCCCATCGCCTCGTCGCGCGAGTTGTCGAAAATTTCCCAGATGAGGTGGTGAAGTCCGTCGGGACCCGTTGTCCCGATGTACATGCCCGGTCGGCGGCGGACTGCCTCCAATCCTTCGAGGACCGTAATATCGGATGCGTCGTAGTGACCTTTTTTAAGTTCTTTTTCTGCCATATGTTTGAGTATACAAAATAAAAAACCTCACTCGGTTTTATCGCTCTATTGTAGCAGATTTCATGTCGTAATGAAAGCGAGAATCCACACTGAAAATGTTGCTAAAAGGGCGATTCTGTTGCATACTTGCCGCCAGTGGTCAGCAATAAAGACTGGTCGCAGTATGGAGGATCCCACATGACGAGTTGTGAACGACGGGCATATTGGGTGTTTATCCCGATTGCCGTTTTCCTGTTGTACGTGATGTTCGTGAACAGCGGTCCAGCCACATCGAACAAGCACGGTCCGAGAATCCATGCTGACTTCGCGACGATGTCCGACTTCGCTTTTGAGGCCGCTTGTCTCGAAGACAGGCCGCCATGTGCTGGCACCGTCAACCCCACGAACGTAAGCGCCCGATGATCCAGTTCTGTCTTGAATTTTCTTGCCGCCCAAGGCCGCCCATGCGTGAAGTGAGCGGCCTTTTGTTTTTATCGGATTTCAAAATTCTCTGCTTTCAATGCAGCTGATACTTTTCCCATGATCATATTCACTTCGACATCCGTCAGCGTCCGCTCGAACGATTGGAAGATGAGACGGAATGCGAGCGAAACTTTTTCACCTTTTTCAAATCGATCGAAGAGGTCATATTTCAAGAGCAGTTCCCCGCCATTTTCCCGAATGGTTTTCAATACGTTAGCTGGTTCAGTGCCCGCGGGGACCCAGAGGGCGATGTCGCGCACGACGAACGGATAGCGTGAGAACGTCTGGTAACGCATCGTCGTCGATACTGCAAGGCCATCATAGTGAGACGAGACCGCATCTGATACCAACGGCTTTTGTACGGGGTTTCCCTTTTCACTCACGGTCGCATAGACGATCTCTTCGCTATCTTTGTGCCAGATAGTACCGATCTCGAATAATTTGATCTCCTTGAGTCCGAGCAACTCTTTATTCGGAATATTTTTCTTGACCGCGTCCGCGAGACCATTGGTAAGATTGTTGCGTAAGTATGGTCGCACCCCATCGACTTTGTTAGCGACGACTCGTTCACCTTTGTCAGTGAACACGCTCGTGAATACTTCCGAATATCCTTGTGCCATCAGTTCCTCGCGCATCTTCTCCGCTGCGTAGAAATGTTCGTTGACTGTGGGGAGATCCGCAGCGGGAAGTTCGGTGTTCGGGATCTTGTCGTAGCCGATGATCCGTCCCACTTCTTCAATGAGGTCTTCTGGTATCACGAGGTCGAGCCGTTCGAACGGCGGCGTGACGGCAAATGTCTCTCCTTCTTGTGCGAACGGCAGGCCAAGGCGATTAAATACATCGGTGACATCAGCTGCCGCGAATTTGGTACCCAATACACCGTTGATGCGCGAAAGAGTGACACTCACTGTCCGCGTCTTTTGTGGCGACGGATATTCATCGACAAAGCCAGCGACCTCCCCGCCTGCCATTTTTGTGACGAGCTCGGTGATCGCGCGAATTCCGAACGGCGCGAGATCAGGAGAAATGATCTGCTCGAATCGGGATGACGCATCGGTGCGAAGCTTCAACACCTGCGACGTCTTGCGGATCGTCGGACCGTCCCAGTTGGCAGCTTCGAGGATCACGTCGGTCGTTGATTCGTCGATGCCCGTCGGTTTGCCGCCCTTGATACCGGCGACGCTCACCGGTACATCACCGGCATTACTGTCAGTAATCGTGAGCATCGCCGGAGTGAGTGCATATTCCTTATCATCAAGCCCGAGCATCTTTTCTCCATCGCGTGCATTGCGAACATTAAGTTTGTACCCTGTACTAGAAGCTAGAAGCTTGTCACTAGAAGCTAATTTCTTTGCATCGAACGCATGCATCGGCTGGCCGATGTTGAACATGACAAAATTGGTCGCGTCGACGACATTGTTGATGCTGCGCTGTCCCATTGATTCGAGTCGTTCTACGAGCCACGCAGGTGACGGACCGACTTTCACCCCCCTGATATACACGGCACAGAATCGCGGACACATTTCAGGATTTTCGATTGTCACTGAAAGCGCGTCGGTTTTCTTCTGCAATTCATCCATCGATATGGTGTGCGGATATTTCTTGAGCGGAATATTCAAAATCGCGGAAATTTCTCGCGCAATTCCTAAATAACAGAGGCAGTCATGCCCGCGATTCGCGGTCACCTTCACATCCAAAATGTCATCAATGTAGGACATCGGATGTCCTACATCTTCGATATGCTCGATACCGTCGATTTCAAACGCATGAAAAGTCAGTGCGTCGCCGAGTGCAGTTGCGTCGGGCAGCGGTGCATCAAAAAAAGTCTGGAGCCAGTTACGAGAGATTTTCATATATTATGCAGCTTTTTCAAACGGTTCGATAATGGGCTCCAATAATGCAACCATCTCCGTTGTGTTTCCATGCACCCGTATGTATGCCTCCCGCGCAAGATCGTACAGCTGTTTTTCCAAGCCACCTGAGGAATCTCCTCTCCCATGCAGACGGACGAACTCCTGCGGCGTCACTCCGGTCACCTCCATGAATTTTTTACACGTCTTTGCAAGTGCTTGTTCGCACATTACTCGATCCGACTCCAGCAGCTTGAGATATTCCTCCTGCAATGTCGACAGTTCAGCTGACTGTTCGGGACCGAATTCACCTTCTTGCGATTCCGCAAAACTCGCACCGAGATTGTTTTCGATAGTTTGCAATCGTAATTCAAGAGATTCGGTCGATTCGTTCTTCGGGGTTGGAATCTGTTCTTTTCTCGGTCGAAGTCCCTCGTTCATATTCAAAATTGATTAACGAATCGTAAATCTGCCGAATGCATAAGGCGGACGTCATCGATCGACCAGCGCAAGAGCGCAAGCCGATCAAGCCCCATCCCAAAGGCGAAGCCTTGGTACTTCGTCGGATCGACACCCGCATTCTTGAGTACTTGCGGATGGATCATGCCGGCACCCATCATCTCGATCCATTTGTCGCGCAATTTTTCCGGCACCTGCTCGCCCACCAAACGCATATCGACTTCGACAGACGGCTCCGTGAACGGAAAGAAGCTCGGACGAAAACGTATCTCGACCGACGCACCTTTGAAAAGTTCAGCAAAGAATTTTGCGAGTGTACCTTTGAGATGTGCCAGCGTGATGTCGGCACCGACCATCAATCCTTCCATCTGGAAAAACTCCGCTTCGTGCGTCATGTCGGTCGCTTCGTTGCGGAAGACCTTTCCCGGCACGATGATGCGATATGGCGGCTCGATGCCTTTTTTCATCTGACTTTCCATGTAGCGGATCTGCACGTTCGATGTATGGGTGCGTAAGACCATCCCTGGTTCATCCTTGATGAAAAAAGTATCTTGCATGTCGCGCGCCGGATGATCCTTCGGGACATTGAGCGCGTCGAAATTGTGCCATTCGTCTTCAAGAAGCGGCCCCTCGGCAAAAGTGAAGCCCATGTCGTAAAAAATCCGGTTCGCTTCGCGTATGAGAGAAGAGATGGGGTGCAGGTGTCCGTGTGGCATCGCTCTAGTATACCAATTCTGCTAAATGCTTACAAATCAACGGTTTTCTGGTATAATCGTGAGCTATGGCTGACGGCATCGTCATGTACATTTTTCTCTTTATTTCCCTCTATTTCGAGGTCTTCATGCTGGTGTCATTTCTCCGACGCCGTCCCACTACAGCTCTTACCTCATCTGATCAAGCGACCGCGCACGACCCGAAAGTTGCGATCGTCGTACCCTGTTTCAATGAAAGTACGACGCTCGCAGCCACCATCGATTCCCTTCTTGCGCTCGACTATCCGCACGACAAACTTGAGATCATTGTCGTCGACGACGGATCAAAAGATGATACGCTCGCCGTTGCGCGGACATATGAGACCGATTCGCGCGTACGTGTATTTCACAAGGAGAACGGCGGCAAGCACACCGCGATGAACTACGCGCTCGCGCGTACCGATGCCGACCTCATCGGCTGTCTCGACGCCGACTCGATCGTCACATCGGGTGCCCTTCGCACGGTCACACCGATATTCGAGAATCCAAAAGTCGCCGCTGTGACACCCGGCATCCACATCAAGCGACCCGAAAATCTACTTCAACATATGCAAGATGCCGAATACCGCCTCGGTCTCTTCGTTCGCTTTACACTCGCGTCACTGGGATCGGCCTATATCACACCGGGTCCGTTTTCGATCTTTCGCACGAACATCGTCCGGCAAACAGGCGGATGGCGACACGGCCATTCCACCGAAGATCTCGAGATGGCGCTCCGCATGCAAGAAGCGGGATATATGATCGCGAACGCGCCGAACGCGATCGTATACACGGGCACACCCCGCACCCTACGTGCCCTCTTCCGCCAACGAGTCCGTTGGTCATACGGTTTTTTGCGCAATGGTGCCGATTATCGCCACATGTTCGCGAATAAGAAATACGGAAATCTCGGGCTTATCATCTTGCCGACCGCACTTCTCTCCATCGGCATTGCGGTGTATTTCTTCGTACATTTAGTTGTCTCACTCCTGCAAACAGGTATGCATCAAATCACACGGTTCGAGATCCTTGGTTTCGAATTCCACCCGTCATTCAATACCTTCTATATCAATACCAGCGCGCTGTGGTTCATCGTCATCGCTTCCGTCTCGATCGTCGTCGGTCTCATCTCGGTCGGCACCTACATCGGCACCGGCAAGCGTCGACCACCGATGGGCACCGTGCTTTTCATCCTTTTCTACAGTATGATAGCCCCGCTCTGGCTCGGTACTGCGGCAGTGCGGGCGGTATTCAAGACGGGTGTACGATGGCGATAACATAAATACAACTATGAATCCAATTTCCGGCGGCAGAACTGCACGATGGACGACCTATATCATTGCCTTTCTCATCACGGCGCTTATATTCGCGACGGCGTTCTATGCAAGCAACTATTTCAACAATCAACGTATCGCCGACATCCGCGCGACCCAAGATGACATCTCGACCGACATCATTTCTCTCGAAACACAATTCGATCTCCTGCAGGAACATTCATGCGCCGACGTCGCCGAGAACACGATCCTTCCGAGTGAGATGACGTCGCTCGGCGATCAGCTCTCATACATGGAAGCGCAAGGCTCATCTAGTCAAGACGAAGTCACCCGCCTCAAGCGTCTGTATTCTATCCTCGAGATCAAGGACTACCTCTTGATGCAACAGCTCGCGGCCAAGTGCAACCTGAAGCCGGTCTTCATACTGTATTTCTATTCCAACAAGGGAGACTGTACGAACTGTGAGAAGCAGGGGTATGCACTCACCTCACTCTCCCAAACCTATCCGGAACTGCGCGTCTATTCGTTCGACTACAATCTCGACGTCGGCGCCTTACAGACATTGGTCTCGATCGATGCCGTGGGCAATAAGCTGCCAGCAGTCGTCATCAACGGCAAAGTCTACTACGGATACCAAACCGTCCAGGATATCGAAAAGATCCTGCCGCAACTTTCGACATTGAAGATCGCGACGAGTACTGCGGCAACGAGCACGAAGAAATAAGACTAGGTACAAAACAACTTCGGTTCGAAAATTTGTTATGCAATATCGATCCAAAACCGTAACTTATCGATTCCTGTTTCCGGATTAGGCACCTGATTTTCGAGGAAACCACCGTTTCTTTCAATAATCTTGCGGGAAGCGATATTCGTCTCATCACAGGTAAGAAGCACACGATCTATGCCAAGTTCTTTTGCCTTCGGAAGTGCGAGTTCCAAAATTTTATTGCCGTACCCCTTTCCGCGTTTCCCGGGTCGAATGCTATAGCCGATGTGCCCGCCAATCGATATCAGATGTTCGTTGAGTTCGTGACGGATGCCGGCATGTCCGATATATTTATTACCATCAACAAGCCAGAAATCCGATTGCGGTACATAACCGACCGGCAGATTCTTACCCTCCGCATGGCCGCGCTCTTTTTCGACAAACAAATCAAAGTCGGCTTCAAGATCAGGTATCGAGAGGTTCCCATAGTTACGAGTCGTCGACGTCATAGCAGCATCCTTAAGCTCCCTTATTCCTTCAATGAAGGAGTCTCTATATACGGTTGATGGCAAGACGAGTTCCATATAAGAAGCTATATCAGATTTTTCGGAGGACAGGACTCGAAAGCGTTTCTTGTATTTCAAGCTTCGACTTTATAAGCGGTGTGATTTGCTTCCTCATGATAAGTCCGTCGCGATGTGCGATATTGTCATGAAAAGTGATTCCAAATATATCCGTGATGAGCACCTGCGTGGCGGCAGCGTCTGTTACAAACAAGTTAAAATCATCTTGAAGCTCAATGATTGAAAGGAAGATAAAGTCAGCAGCGAATGCTTCTTTAAGGCGCGCGAGTGTTGTAAGTATTTCCTCCTTATGGTCGTCAACTAGCTTTTCCGCTCCGATCATTTCAATTTGGGCTATACCGATTTTCTTGCCGCAAAATTCAAAATGTGCAAAATCACCTTCGAGAGCATGCACGAGTTTACCACCCGAAAAATCAGATTTCGCGAGAAAAAGTTCTTGAGCAAAGGTCGGAGAAAGCATCGCCGTCTTGTTCAACCACAAGGCCGCATCTCGGTCGCGCGATGTCGTATGTGTAGCCTTGAAGTTAAGAGAGTTTGAGATAATTGCCGCAGAGAGCAGGATCGCAGACCGTTTGGAGATATCCATGTCCGTCTGCATGAACTTCTCCGCAACAAGCGTTGCAACAGCCCCCACTAATTCGATCTGGGTCTTTGCGTGAGGAAACTTGTCCGCTTCGTGCACTTTGTGATGGTCGATTAATTCGACTACTTTTTCCGGATTGACTTTGCCCTCCAAACCGTTCAGATCGCTCACGTCGACCAATATTACTTCGTCAAAAGATTCGGTATTATCTATGGTCTCTGGATACTCGAGCTGAAATCGGTCCATAACATATCGTGCTTCTTCATGTGGTACTCCCATAATCATGACTGACACGTCCCGTCCATGATGGTTCAGAAACTCCCCATAAGCAGTCGCGCCGGCGAGTCCATCGATATCGGGGTTCACGTAGCAGGTGACCAATGTCCTTCTGTTCATGAGCCGCCTCCCAGACTTGAACTGGGGACCTTCGCTTTACAAAAGCGTTGCTCTACCAACTGAGCTAAGGCGGCTGTTATTCGTATGTCCGCGTATTGTGCCTTTTTTTCGGTCTTACTTCAAGAGCGCTAAACATAGCATAGGAAATAAATTCGCAAAGGTCCGACCTTGGGCTCCCTTAAGGTCAGACCTTAAAATCCCGCAAATTTATTTCCTATGCTTAGCGCTCGATTCCCCCATTCTTATGTTCACTCACCTGTTTCAAGAATTCGGATCGGGTCTCGCGTGGGGCGAACGTATGCTTGTGCGATACAAGATCGGCCAGGTGATGTGCCTGGTGCTCCGACATACGCGCGAACGCCGCAAAGCCTAAAGCACCCTCATGCACCAGATAGCGAGCGTAGAGGACGGTAATTGGCGGAATACGTGCGAGATCTTCGCGCAGATGAAGCAATCGGTCTTTGAACGCGAGTGCACGACGATCAGCATCCTCACGCACTGTCGGGACGAGTACGCGACCGGCACCCACTTCCCAGTGCTTCAAGACAAAAAGCGCACCGATGGCGACGAGCGATATTCCGAAGATGATTATCGCAAAGATTGCCATACGTAATTATTTAACTGAGAGGCGTTCGAAACGAACCAGCTCTATCTTCTCACCGAACTTCTGAACGGCAGACTCGATGAGCTGACGGATGGTGACGGAAGGATCCTTCACGAACGGTTGTTCGAGCAGTACGCGATCGCGGAGATATGAATCGATCTTTCCTTCAATCGCTTTCGCACGATTGGCTTCAACGACATTCGCGGCTTCTTCTTCGAAGACCGCACGCGCAGCGACGAGGTCGGATTCCTTCACATCGTCACGGCTCTTGAACTGCGGATTCATCGCGGCGACCTGCATGGCGATGTTGTGCGCAAGCTGTGAGAATTCCTCATTCTTCGAAACGAAGTCAGTCTCACACGCGAGCACAACGGCGCCGAGTACGGTGCCGCCCGCATGTACGTATGCCGTCGCAACCCCCGCACCGAGCTCACGGTCGGCCTTTTTCGCCGCTGAAATGGCACTTGCTTTGCGGAGCATGACCTTAGCCTTCTCCATATCGCCCGCAGCCTCTTCGAGTGCCTTCTTGCACTGCATAATCGAAACGCCAGTAATGTCGCGTAACGCTTTTATATCCTCTGTGGTTATCATAATGAATAGCTTATAGCTGATAGCGAGTAGCTTGTAGAAACTGCGATACAAAAATACCCCTCTGCTGAGTATACACTTTTTTGTAACGAAACGTTACACCTTCGATGCTACGTGAGCTATCGCGGGGGCGCCTGCCTGAGCAGGGGTGCGTTTGCCAGTATCGTAGGCACGCGCAATAATATCAGCGATGAGGCCGACACTCTTGATCGAGGTATCATTCGCCGGGATCGGATACTTGATGAGTGAGAAATCACAGTCAGAGCTCGCGAGTCCGATGATCGGGATGTTGAGCTGATTGGCTTCCTTCACCGCAGTATCTTCGTGACGCGTGTCGATGACGAAGAGCGCTGCAGGGAGATCGGTCATCTTCACGAGACCGCCGAAGCGGGCGAGCAATTCATCGATCTGGCGATCAATGAGCAAGCGCTCCTTCTTGGTGTACTTCTCAAGCTCGCCACTCTCACGCTCGGCCATGAGCTTCTCGAGGAGGTTGATGCGGCCGCGTATATTCTTGAAATTAGTGAGCGTACCGCCGATCCAGCGACCCGCCACGTACGGCTGGCCTGCATGATCTGCATTGGAATGGACGATGGCAGATACCTCGTGCTTGCCGCCAACGAACAGCAACTGACGCCCGGATGCGGCGAGTGATGCCGCATAGGCAGCTGCTGCGTCGAGGCAGGGGACCGTCTCATCGAGGTTGAAGATATCGGTGCGGTCTTTGGTACCATAGAGGAACTTGGTGGCAGTCGGATGGCGGCGTGCACGGCCATAGCCGAAATGCGCACCGACGCCGAAAAGGGATTCTATTGTTGTTTCTGAAGCCATGTTTAAAAATTGAGCCCGCAATGCGAGCCCGTGAATACTAGCAAAATCAACCGGTTTGTGCAACTTTTTGGCGATCTATAGCATTTCGTTGTCTCCACACGTCAATATGCTATATTATTTCTTATGAAGCCTGAATCATACACATTCAGCGTCGTACTTACGCCCGCAGAAGAAGGCGGTTTTACCGTTACGGTGCCATCGCTCCCGGGATGTATTACCGAAGGTAACACTTTTGAAGAAGCGGTTGCAAACGCCCGCGAGGCGATCGAACTCACCATTGACTGTCTCAAGGAGGCTGGGGATTCTGTTCCGCAAGAAATTTCACCATCACTCATGAACATCATTACGGTCTCGAGTCCGCAATATGCGTAAGGTGATCCGACCGAAACAACTCGTCAGCATTTTGGAAAAACACGGTTTTGTTTTCATACGCCAGACAGGCAGCCATGCGCACTACCGACATACCGACGGCAGGTGGACGACTGTTCCCATGCATAACGTCGAACTCAAACGCTCTACATGGCATTCAATTCTCAAAGAGACCGGGCTTACGCTTGAGGATTTGTAAAATCTTCACACTTTTATCTATGGATCGAATAAAACCCATAAATTCTGAAAAGTACTTAGAAAAAATATCTAAAACGGATCTCTCAATTCGGGAGGAAGAGTTAATGCGTTCAGTAGCGAGATTGGAACGACCATTTGAAGGACTTACCTCCTTGGGAGATGAAATCGATATAAAAGCTGAGAAATACTCAATTCATATTACCTTCTTCCCCAATAATCAGCGTACCGTTTACAGTGCGGGCCCATATCGAAGATATCACAGGGTTGAGCATTTAATGCTGCAACATAGTGAAAAAATATTCGACCTGACTGAAATTGTTCCCGATGGTTGCAAGATATTGGTTAACCGCAAATCTATAGCTGAACGTGGATCTGTCGTTTCGGATGGCAACATTGTCATAGATGGCGATATTACAACACCGAAAATGCTGCTTATTTTACTCCATGAAATTGGACATGTTGTGGACAAAATGCAATTAGCTGGCGAAGATCCTGTTTCAGAGCATCCTATGTCTTTTACTGCGCGCAAAATTCGGAGTGAACGGATTGCAACCGCTTTCACACTCAAATTTATACGACCTTTCGTTCTTGATTCTAAACAACGAAAAGATGTCATTAATTTCCTCAAGCATGATGCGCTACGCAGCTATTATCTTAATGCCCAAAAAGCAATGGAGGAACAGGGCCATCCCGATGCGAGTCTAGATCGATATGCTCAAGATATTTCTGAAGAATTAGAGCTTGAAAAAGACGCGGAGTGGTAACTCACACAGCATCTTCGTCAGTGTCGCTGGCCTCGATATTCCCTTCCGTATCGGCCTTTTCGAGGGCTTCGAGGATGGGACCGATGCGACCGGACATGATGCCTTCGATATTGGACCAGGATTGGCGAATGCGGTGGTCGGTGACGCGATCCTGCGGAAAGTTGTAGGTTCGAATCTTTTCGCTACGATCGGCGGTGCCTACCTGTGCCTTACGGTCGGCACTGCGCTCGCGATCCTCTTCTTCATTTTTCATCTGTTGCAAGCGCGACACCAAGAGCTGCATCGCCTTCTCGCGGTTTTGCTGCTGGCTGCGCTCCGACGTGCAGCGCACATCGATCCCCGTCGGCTTATGGATGAGACGGACGGCCGTTTCGACTTTATTCACATTTTGCCCACCGGCGCCTCCCGAGCGTGAGAATTCAATATCGATATCGCCGGGATTGATGATGATTTTGGAGCGTTTGTAGATCGGCAAAATAGCGACCGACGCGGTCGATGTATGAATACGGCCGGCCTTTTCGGTCGCAGGGACGCGCTGTACGCGATGAACGCCCGTCTCGAAGCGAAGTGTGCGATAACAATCTTCACCCTTGATCTCGAACTGCGCTTCCTTGTATCCGCCCTGAGACGAGCGAGATTCATCGAGTGACTTCGGCTTCCAACCGCGACTTTCGGCATAGCGCAGGTACATACCGGCGAGCTCTTCGGCAAAGAGCGACGCCTCGTCGCCACCGACACCGGCACGAACTTCGAGCACGACCTCATTCGGCCATTCGCGTTCAGCTTCGCCTGAGCCGATGATAGTTTCCATCTGCTTGATGAGATCTTCCTTCTGAGTATTAATATCGGCAATTTCCTTTTCGGCAAGCTCAGCCATTGCCGGATCTACTTCAAGCAATTCCTGTGCATCGAGCTCTGCCTGCGTGAGGCGTTTCCATTCGACGACCAAATACGAAACGCGCCGATCGTCGGCGAAGTCTTCGGGGTTTATTTTGGTGAGTTCGGACATACCTTGATTTTACATCAAACAAGAGGAAGGCGGCGGCAAGCGTATGTGCCGTCTTCGCAGGGCCGACGGGTCCGAGACTGAGCGCTGGCGCAGCAGCACCAGACAGCGACGGCACATACGCTTGCCGCCGCCTTTCTCGCAAAGTTACTTCTTAGACTTCGGAGCAGACTTCGCTGCGGCGCGGTTCTTGAACTTCTCAACGCGACCTGCAGTGTCGATAGTCTTCGACTGGCCGGTATAGAACGGGTGCGAGGCACTGGATATTTCTACCTGAAAAACCGGGTATTCTTTGCCGTCCTCCCATTTGTCGGTCTTGGTAGTCTCAACGGTCGAACCGATCAAAAAGCGCTTGCCCGACGTGGAATCGTCGAAGATAACCTGGCGATATTCTTCTGGATGAAGGTCTTTTTTCATGTGAGCGACAGTATACGATACAGAAACCGATTCTGCAACAAACAAGCCATACTTACTCTCTTACGATCCATTGACTTGGTCGATCTGTGTTTGATATTTTGCGGCGAGCGACATCACGTCGTTGCCATAGAACGCGTATGCGGGATTGTTGGCATGTGCCCATCCAGCAAGATAGCGCAGAGCGGCGAGGCGTTCTGCAGCGGGTGTTTTCGCATCAGCACCGTTGTCCATCATGAGAAGCGCGGTCGCAAATGCTGCGGTGCGCGGATCCCACGGATTGGGCGGTGTCTGGCCGGTAATATTCGAAATGCGACTCGCATATTGATTCCACGTTGACGGAATGAACTGCGCAGGGCCCATGGCTCCCCCCCAGCCATACCACGGGCGTGCAGAAACTTTCTGAGTATTGGGATCAAGTCCGAGTCCCTGACAAAGTGTTTGGAAAAGAGGCTGATTGGCCGGACTCATATCGGTCTTCCAATTCCCCGTACCGACATTCTGTCCGAGACCGGACTCTTCGGCGAGTATGCCGAGAATGAGTGCGGGGCGGACGTTGGTCGCCGCACCTGCTTCCTTGGCATCCGCATAGATATCACCGAACGAGACAGACTTGTTGGTGTCGGCAAGGCTGAAAAGCGCCTGCTCAATCTGTGTGACGCTCTTTTGCCGATCGGCAATGACTTGCTGATATGCGGACTCTTGACCTTTCGTCTGCGCGAGCAGGCTTTGCTTCTGTTGTTCTATGCTTTGCAAAGAATTCTGTTGAACGACTTGCAGCTGCAAGAGATCGCTTTGTTCTTGCTGTTGATTCTCCAAGGCTGACTCATGCGTCGAAAGATCAGAACGCTGTGTCGCAATATGTGAAAACGAATACGCCATTGCCTTTTTGATCGCCATAAAATCATCGGCATCTTGAAAGAGATCCGTCAGAGTCCCGCCGAGTGCAAGTTCTACGAATGACATGTCATCCATCTGTTGTGTATCACGCATGATTTGCGCAAGCGATGTTTGGCTCGCCACGACACTCGTATCGAGTGCGCTGATACCTTGATTGTCCTCTGAAATACCGTCTTTCAACTCTTGGATCGTAAGGTTGCGTTGCTTGATCTCGAGCTGCGCCTCGGTGATTTGCGAATCAAGGACCGAAAGTGTCGTGTCGAGAGACGCCTCTTGTGACTGTTCCTCAGCGAGCTTCTGCTGGTTTTGTGTAATCTGCGCCTGCACCTGCACAAGCTGTGCTTCTAGTGCTGCACGTTCTTGCACGGTCACATCGGCATATACCGTATGAAATGAGAATAGCGAAAGGATGCACAAAAAAAGAACGAGATGGTTGCCGACGCGGGTATGGCGCATACGAATCAATCGGTACAGTATACCAGGAGATGCCGACCGGCCGCTCTCCGTCATTCCACACATGGGGAATTATTATTTTTTCTCTTCGTCCGCTGCCGGCGCAGTCGCCTCTACCGGAGTAGGTTCTGCAGTTGCGGGCTCTTCAACCTTCTCTTCTTGAACTTCGGTGACGGACGCGATGATCTCTTCAGGGTCGGTCTTCAATGTCGCGCTCGGCGGTAGTTTGATATCGGCAGCGGTGATGTGATCCTCAAGCCCGACAAGGACAGAAAGATCGACGTCGAGACTACGCGGCAGCTCAGCTGGTGCGACTTCGATCTCGATCTCATGGAGCGCTTTGATGATGACGTGTCCGAGCTTCTCGGCGGGAGCTTCACCGATGAATTCAAGCGGTACCGCGATCTCGATCTTCTTACCCTTCTCGAGGACATAAAAATCGACATGCACGAGTTTGCCGGTGACGGGATGGATCTGGGCATCGTGAATGAGCGTGTCTTTTTCGACACCGGCACCTTTGAGGGTAATGACGGTCGTCTCGCCTGCTTCGTGCCAGACACTCTCAAGTTCTCGCGCATTGACACTGATCGATGCGGCTGTCTCTTTCGGGCCGTATAAGACTGCGGGAATAGATCCTGCTGCACGCAAGGCCTCCGACGATTCTTTCTCGCCACGCGGTTTTACTTCAAGGACTAACATGACGGCCAGTATACTGATGTATTGCCCGATTGCAAGCAGAATGGCCTTTATTCCCACGGACGCATGGCCTCAGCGGCTGCCATTCATCAGCTCCTTTACTTTGTGTTCAGTAAATGCACAATGCGAATGACTGATCTTTTACAGCCTCACTGAAGGGAAGCGCACGATGCTCACTCATGAGATCGATCCATTTTTGCGGGAACTCACAAGCCGTTTCGGACCCGTCCGGCGGCTATCCGACACAACGAACACTACGATACGGTCAACCAAAAAAGATCTAGACAGCATCGTACAAGCGGTGCTCGGGGAATTCGAGATCACATCTACCCATGTCGTGGCTCGGGTAGGAAATTCTTGCAGAGGAACCGAGAGCGTCGCTAGAATTACCTGGCGAGAACAATCACAGCTGGTTGTTGCAGGGAAGTTTGAATTCAGGCGGATAGTGGTTGAGTTTCATGCTGGGTTTTTGAAGGCTGTCGGCTCCGAACACATCGCGGTGGCTACGGCAAAACTTGTCAGTCGCATGCTGTTACGCGCGACGAGCGATCCACTCCGCGAAGAACTCATCGCAGCAGATATTCTTGCGATGACACGTGGTTTCGGTGCGATGTATGCCACTGGCCATTCATATACAGACGGGCCGTGGTTTCAACGAAAAAGAATGAGTACCAGCGATCTACCGCCGGATGAAATCGGCATGATTATCGCGAAGCTCGCCCAAGATGCAAAATGAGCGCGCGGACCGAAGGTCCGCGCGCTCTAACTTTAAAAACAAAAACGAAGCTTTGATTTTTTCCAAACTTCACAAGTGAATCAGGCCTACGGCTTTCTATTCTTCCACCGCGGTGCGAAGCGAATCAAAAACGTATACAAACGCGCAAGCAGCGGATTGGTACCCTTGCTAACCATCGATTCATACGCACGCCGCTGGAACTCTTTGAGATCATTGCCCAAGTAACATAATTTCCCATCTTTATAACAATAACTGCAATATCTATCGGACTCTCGGACCCCGGGGTCCTTCGAAAACGGCATCATGCAACTTTCACACATTTGATTTGCCATATGCGGTAATTATATACCTCTGATTATGGGCGGCTATGCAAGCGGTGGATTATGAAAAGTGCTCAGGATTCTCGATATGCATGAGCGCCATGACGACCGCCGCCTTGTTATATTCCGTTCGATTGGTTCGACCCTTGGTGAAAATACCGACAAAACCTTCGTGTTCTCCGAGCTTTTCGTGCTGTGTCAGACCCGCTGCTTTCATCGCCTGGCTGCCATCCATTCCTTCGTTCAGGATCTTATCAAGGACTTTTTTCGGCCACTCATACGCTTGCGAAAGTCCCATATGAATTTGTTTGCCATCGAAGACGGCACATACCGCGACTTCCATATATCCGGATTTTGTTTGCGGAACCTTCATCAATCCACTCTCTATACCGAATCCATATTCATGACCAACATACGCTTGTTTGGCCCGATCGACGGCACCCGCGACGGTTTCATCAATATCTTTTGGATGACCGAATTGGTCAACATTGACTGCAACCCCCTCAACCTCTGCACCAGCGAACATCGGGTAATCACGGAGTAATTCCGTGATCGCATCAACCTTCGTCTTATTCTTCGATCCGACACCGATTTTCATACGGAGAGTATAACAAAAAATCCGCGTTCCATAATCGAGATTATACAATCTAACGATCCAACGCGACGTGCCAGGCACGTCAATGTTGGAAATTCTATGGTGTAATATTTTCTTCGTCTTTCGGAATCATTACGTCTCCAAAGATACAGCTTTTCGATACCGCGTGGCGCACCTTTTCCAGTTCCTCTGCTGGTTCCTTCTGATGAATCCATTCGACATATCTTCGCGGCAAATCGACTGGTGGATTTCCGATTAATGATCGTTCTTTTGTAGTCCCATCAATGCGTCTATAGGCGCTTCCCCAACGCCAATCTTCCGGTTTTTCAACGAGATGTGCTCGTACCGGATTACGTTCAATATATTTTAGTACGGTGAGTAGGTGGGCATCCTCTTCAATCAAAAAAGATTTATAACGCCCTTGATACAGGTGACCATCTCCGATGGTTTGCTTGCGTGTGTGATGTCGCAACGCATGAGACGTGCCGAGCCAGTGCATTGATTGCGAAAGATCACCGTCACGCCGTGGATAGAGTAGTAGATGCCAATGGTTAGGCATAACAACATACGCAAGAATGCGCATATCGTATTCTTCCTTGAGTTCTAGGAGCAAATACTCAAAGTCCCTGTAATCATCAGGCGATTTGAAAATCGGAACACGCCCGTTCGCACGATTGATTACGTGATAGACCAAGCCGCCAATATCGACGCGTTGACCCCGCCCCATGGAGATGATTATTGCATAACTCTTATACATGCAACAACATGTGTCTATCACTACGACACATATTTTCCGAAGTTGACGTGCCTGGCACCGCCTGCTTACATCAAACATTGAGCGCACCGGTCGTAGCATCAAGAAACGAATCATACGAGAGCATCTTCGTCTTCCATGACTCGACGAAGGCCAAAAGCTCCGTTCGCGCGATTATATCCTGCATTTTTTCTATCTTTTCTGCGAGCTTCGGGGCGATCATCTCAATATCCTTCTTTTCGAGCATGCCATTGAAGAATTTGTAGTGTGTCACCTCGAGGTAATCAGCAACCTTCGAGATATGGGCTTCATCAGAAGCCGATTCGAGAATCTCCTTGGTAAGCGCGAGTACCTCATCCTTGTTGCTGAAATAGCCGGATAAGAATTTCTGATTCTCTTCTTCAAACTGCTTCGCATAGGTGCGAGCCTGGGGATTGGCCTTCGCGTAATACATGCTGATATCTCCGCCGAACAATTCACCGACGTCGTGCAACAGACTGAATTTCACGACCTTATAGGTATCGATCTTCGCACCTTTGCTATTCACGAGCTCGCATAACTGCCACGCGAGCATGGTCACGAGATAATGATGTTCAGCGAGATTGCCAAGCCGCGCATTGCCGCCGGCAATCGCGTAACCGTACTGCGGCTGGACGCGCGTCATCTGGAGGAGATTGATAAGTTCAACGACTGTTTCCATACGTTCAATGGTAGCGGATAAAAGCGCTTGGTGCCAGTTTTTTCTGACATCTGTCTGTCCCTTTCGTTTTTTTGGAGTACTCTTCCGAGATGGCGCAAGCATTCGTCTACCACCGCGTCGTAGAAAATATGCGTGGGACTATCCTCTATCCGCTCAACCAACTCAAGACAATATTCCCCGACGTCTACGCTGAGCACGTTAAAAAATACGAAGGCCGCGAACATGTGCTTGAAACAAGAATCCCCGCTCCACTTGATTGCCTATGGAATGATGCATTGCACTTCACTGCGGTACACCCGATGGTTTTATTTCGAAATCTTGAGTCAGCTGGGTTTGATGCGAAAGAACTCGCTTGGAAACGCTGGTTCAAAATTCCGATTACATTTTTTGATCCAGCACATACGATCGTTTGCTTGTATCGTAGAGATATTCGAATCGTCCCCGACGCGAGAGATTTCCAACCATATATATCAGGGAAAATCGGGGAATATGCAACCGTTCCGCCGGATACGATCGAATATTACAAAGAGCAGTTCAAGCTTGGTAAGCGTCCACTCTTTTTTCACCACGTGCCGCACATACTGTTCAAAGGGACTATCGAAACGAGGGGACTCGAAACTGTTGAACTCTGACCTATCGACTCAACACGAGCAGTAATCGTGGCTCACCTTCTCCCCAATAGTTTTCGTGTCGAGACTCGACTACGAAGCCGAAACTCTCGTAGAGTTTGAGTGCCGCGACATTGTCAGGATGTGTGACCAACTCAATCCGCTTCGCATCGTTCATGTCATCGAGAAGTTTCTGTAAAACGATTCGCCCGATCCCCTTTCCTTGGAATTTCGGCACAACCATGAGACCGCTGATATAAAAAGTATCCGCTCCCCGCGGTTCATAACTCGCGTTTCCAATGACTTCCCCATCCATTTCGCTCAAAAGAACCGTCCCGTTTTTCAAATCTTCGATCCAGTCATTGGCATCCAATTCTGCGGAATACGTAGAATTCCCTGAAACGGTCTGTTCGAGAGAAATCAAGAGGGGGATGTCGTCTTGGGTTGCAATTTTATATTCAAGTTTCATTTCTACATTCCTGCAAACAGCCGTATATATTTCTCTGTCATCTTTTCAACTTCCGTCACACCTTCCGCGAGGAATTTGTAGGGTGCAATTTCTTTGGCATCGGCCGCGAGTGAGGCTTCGATACCTTTGCGATAGGCGATACGGATATCGGTGTTGATGTGGACGATCGAGCAGCCTAATTTCCCTACTGTTGCCAAATCCGCATCAGATGATCCCGAACCACCATGCAATACGAGGGGGATGCCGACGGCGCTGCGGATCGCTTCGATGCGCACGAGGTCGATCTTGGGCTCGCCGCCACCAATGAGACGTCCGTGCATCGTGCCGACTGCGGGGGCGAGCATATCGACGCCGGACTCGCGGACGAACAGCGCCGCTTCTTCAACGGTCGTGAGATCTTTGTCCATATCTTCCGGCGGAACTTCAAGCAATTTGCTGGATGTGCCGATGCGTCCGATCTCACCTTCGACGAGCGTTCCTTTTCCGCTTGCGCGCGCGTATTCGACGACATTGCGTGCTGTCGCGATGTTTTCTTCCATCGGGAGATGGCTGCCGTCGAAGATGACCGAGTCGAATCCGGCATCGATGACTTCTTTGCAACCGTCGAGCGAATAGGTGTGGTCGGCATTGAGATATACCTGGACCCCCGCTTCGCGCGCCGCGCGCACGAGTGCCGCTATATTGCGCATACCGAAGAATTTTCGTTCACCTTCTGAAACTCCGACGAGCACCGGCATGCCGGCCGCCGCCGCGGCGGCCAGGACCGCATTGAACTGGTTCGAATCCGAAACGTTAAAATGCCCGAGTGCGATCTTACCCTCCCACGCGGCTTCCACCGCTTCTTTAAGTGTTTGCATGGCTGAAATTATAGCATGATGCTAATAATGAAGCGTTTCAGACGCAGTCGAGCAGGCTAGTTAACGACCTGCCCTGATTCATATTTATGACTCTTATCATACGCTTCGTATAAGTCTCCCTTGCTGTAGTTATTCTCAACCACTCCAAATGTGACCGGGTCGGCACCCTGAATAATTTGTCCATTATAATAAACTGCATTTTTATCGGCTGCATATTCTTCACCTGGAGAGGCACTTTCGTCTCCACCTGAAATCTCATCTTGCCAATAGTTCCGCGTAAAGATCCTGAACGTGGCAGGGTCGGCAACAATTGAGCTTACGGTGACAGTAGGAGCATTTATTGATTCAAAAAAGACTTTGCGCGAATCAGTGAAATACAGCTCATTCAAAGCGGAAAAAGTCTTGAGATCCGCGTTTGGAACCATGATAAGCGAGGCAGGATCCCCATCAGTCACCCACACATGATTCTTATCGCGCGCGACGCCCGTATCGCCATCAAATGTGAACGTAGCAGGATCGGCACCTTTCAAAAGAGATCCCGAATCAAATACATGGACAGCATCTTTCGCAAATACATACCCAAACTCAGCTGCATACGGGGAATCCATAGTAGATGCAATTATTGAAAACGTCTGCGGATCCGCTCCAACAACAATGTTTTGTTCGAAGAAAATATGGCGTGCATCCTCCGCGTATGGATAGATGTCGCCGTTTGCAGTGAAGGTCGAGAGGTCTACATTCGGAATATCTCCAGAGATTCTCGGGTACCCATAGCCCCCGTAGTATGCTGCGTATTGATCTTTGCCATAACAATGCCAAAGGGAGGTGCCTTCCGAAGACGTCCCGACCGGAACGAATGTATCTGGATCGGCACCGATAGCATCACCGCTCCCGACGTAAACATCGTTTTTGTCTTTAGTAAAACAAGCGTTCGTTGTAAAGCTTTGATATGTCGCAGCATCAATCCCCGACGGAACATAGTCGTAGGGGCCGACGACAATAGGTACCCAGTGTCCTGCGTCATTCTGTGCTCCAGTGACAGGTGACTGACCCAGGTGAACAGTGCCGGCCGTTGTCGAGCTCAATAGCATCAACTGATCACGTTGCTGATCGGACGGAAATTGTCCAGTCGGCTGGCTCAATCGACTCAAAAACCACCAAGCGGACATGGCAGTGAGCAGGATCATTAGAATGCCCAAGAGAACAATACTTTCGAGTCCCCTTTGATCTTTCATATGTTCTTTAAAGTGCTTGCTGTGTGAATATCAGCAGGCAGCCTCCACCGCTTCTTTGGTGTTTGCATGCAAAAGATTATAGCATCCGGATGCCTCCTTTACACACAACATTGTGATAGTATTGGAAAATGACATACGATTTTGTCGCTATCGGCGATATTACTACTGATGCCTTTATCAAGCTCAAGGATGCGGAAGAATTGATGGATCATGGCGTGCGCGAACTCTGCGTGCGCTTCGGAGACAAAGTTCCGTACGAAGATGTGACCGAGATTCGTGCTGTCGGCAATGCTGCCAATGCCGCGGTCGCCGCACATCGTGTGGGACTCAACTCGGCACTGGTCGCCTGGGTCGGCGATGACGAACACGGCAAGGAGACACTCGAGACGTTGCGTGCGCAAGGCGTTGCCGACGAATTCATGACGACTGACGCAGGTAAGCACACCAACTACCACTATGTCTTGATGTACGGACCAGAGCGCACGATCCTCATCAAGCACGAGCATTTCGACTGTCATTTGCCAAACTTCGCCGAAGCGCCGAAGTATCTCTACTTCTCTTCGATCGCAGAAAATTCAGAACCGTTTCATCACGAAGTCGCCGCATATTGTGCGACGCATCCGGAAACCAAACTCGTCTTTCAGCCGGGAACATTCCAGATCAAGCTCGGCGCCGAGGAGCTTAAGGATATATATGCCGTGACTCACATTTTCTTCTGCAACAAAGAAGAAGCGCAGACCATCCTCAAAACGACCGAGACTGATGTGAAAAAACTGATGGAAAGCCTCCGCGCACTCGGACCGAAGATCGTCGTCGTCACCGATGGCCCAAAAGGTTCTAACATCCTCGACGACACTGGTGCATGGCACATCCCTATGTATCCCGATCCGGCACCGCCGGTTTCTCGCACAGGAGCAGGGGACGCGACCGCCTCGACGACCGTCTCATACATCATCAAAGGTATGCCCGCAAAAGACGCACTGCTGCGCGGCATCATCAACGCCGCGTCCGTCGTCCAAAAAGTCGGTGCACAGACCGGATTGCTTACCGATACGGAAATCGAAGCATGGTATGCGAAGCGCCCGGCAGATTTCGATGCGACTCCGCTCGTGTAAAAAAGAAGCGCGAGAGAAATAGCGCAACGTTCGTCCTTTGGAATATCCAAGGGGAATTTCTACATCCAAATTTTAATACCATCCCTAAATAACCACTGAACATTGTTTCAATATCCATTCATACCCCAATAGCAGCTTCATTCCTTCGACATCGTCAGCCC
>CAINVT010000052.1 GCA_903854215.1 uncultured bacterium
AGTCGCTCAAATCTTTGCTCCTGCCACAGTCGGTGTAACATCACAGAACATCGGCTGCTATGGTGGCACTCAGCGCTTCTGGAACGGACAGATCTCGCAAGCTGAACTCTGGAACACCGCACTTTCGGCTTCGCAGATCGCGGCGGTGTATTTGGGAGCGACGGGAGTGTCCAACACGTCAATGGTCACTGTTCAAAAGACAGAAGCCTCTGCAAGCCAACTCTCCAACCTCGCATCTGTTCTTGTTGCACTCGAATCAATGCTTCATATGCTTGCAGGGTTAGGGAAGTAGTGTGTCACGCGGCGTAAACCTCTGACGAAGTGCGTTATACTTTCCTTAAGCAAGCGAAAACCAGCGTACGGATCGCTCGTGTAAAAAATGATAGAACCTGATAATCGAATCATGCGCATTTTGTTCGTAATCATTGCATGTTTTGCAATTGGATCGATCGGTTTCTTTCTTGCGGTGCTTGTAGAAAGTAGTACACAGACGCCAACCTCAGAATCGAAACAGATCGCTATTGTATCGACAACATCTACACGGTCTGTGATGCAAAATCTTGCCGCACCCGATGGTACATCAAGTGTTTCGACCACTTCAGCGAGCAATCATTCGGCAGATCCATTGACTACCAATGTTCCGTCGGTTCAGGCGTCATCTGATGACCGCAGAGCGGCGACAAAATTGAAGATACTTGAGAGTCTGAATCAAAAGTAACGCCCACTTCTTTCTTGTCCCTCGATATGTTGTACGTCAGCTATACTGCGAACATATGAGTCTTCCTGATATAATGAGACTATGAGTGTGAGTCGCAAGACAAGGAATAAAGAGATGTATCTCTGGATGTTGTTAATCATTGCGGCATGTTTTGCAATCGGTTCTGTCAGTTTTTTCCTTTCCGTTATACTGCGGCAAAGTACATCGACTACAGCATCCAGTACTCAACAAATTGTTGAAACTCAAGCACAAAAAGATGCTGTAATGCAGAGCCTCACCTTGTCTGAGGCGTCATCTACCTCCCTTAGTACCGCGCGAAAGTTGCAGATACTTGCCCAACTCAATGCACATTGATTGCTATGACAAATGTGATACAAAAGAATATGTATTCAGCGACTGCATTGCTTGTGGTCGTACTCGTCGTTGCCGGTATGACTCTTTTTGTTGCACCGCACCCCGTCTCATCGGATAGTGTCACTACTCCGATCGCCGGCTATGCCTGGAGTGACAATATCGGCTGGATCGATCTCAACTGTTCAAACTCCGGCGTGTGTGGAACGAACCAATTCGGATTTTCGGTCAATGGTTCTGGTATCATCTCCGGCTATGCATGGAGCGACAATATCGGATGGATATCTGCGAACAGCTCCGACCTTGTCGGTTGCCCGAGCGGTTCGGGTTCGTGCATCGCATCGCTCGCCGGCGGTGTCCTCTCCGGCTGGTTAAAGGCGCTTTCCGCCGACAACAAAGGTTGGGACGGCTGGATCAGCCTGAACGGGACAAGCCCGAGCTACGGCGTTACACAACCGTCGAGCTGTTCATTTACGGGATATGCGTGGGGAAGCGATGTCGTCGGGTGGGTCGACTTTTCTCAAGCACACACGACGATAGCTGCATCCGATGTCTACTCGTGCCAGAATACCACGACGATTCTCGATACACATACCGATGCGTCCTGCAATGTAACGACCAATACGATAAACTGCCCGGTCAATGCATTCTGTGTACCGAATTCAAGCGTATGTCTCTATCCGACTCCTGTGGTGACAGGGCAACTCACCATTCTTCCGCAGCTCGTGCCACTGAATGGTACCGTGACGGTTTCTTGGAATATCTCGAACGTACAGAGTTGTACGGTCAGCGGTACGAATAGCGACGGTACTACAAATAGCAAAGATACTGTTTCAGGCGGTGTTTGGAACACTATATCAGGCACAAAAACATCAAGTCCTATCGTTCAAAAAACAATCTATACGCTGACTTGTGTACCTTATGACCCCCATGCAGCTGTCTTTACAGAAAGTGCAGTAGTTAATGTCGTACCGACGTACCACGAGCGGTAATTTTATATGGCAGTTATGCACGCAGCTCAACTTATTAGAAGTATTAGTACAGATATAATTTAAAAAATATGTTGTCTCTTTCAAAAATCACTGCAGCCGCTTTTATTACGAACATTATTGTCGGAGTGACAGTCTTTCCGCTTATCGCCTCCGCATGGACTGGTCCTGCAGGAGCAGCCCCCGGCAGTAACGCGGCAGCTCCGATCAATGTCAGCTCAGTCAATCAAACTAAGAATGGCAATCTCGGCGTAGGCGGTCTCGCCGTCTTTGGCAACACCCTCTTACAAGGAGGAAGCTACCTCGACTTTGGCACAGTCGCCGGCTCCGCTGGCTATGGTATTTGGGATAATAGCGGCGTCCTCAATTTCAAGAGCTCCGGCGGTTCGTGGCAGTCTATTCAGCAGATTGTGGCTGCGCTTGTCGGTTCTCAAACTCTGCAGTCCGTCACCAATAACGGCAATACCACATCAAATCCAATTGAAGCAGGACAGGTTCAAATTGGCCTCAATCCCGCTGGCGGCACTGATGAGATGCAGGTCACAAACTCTTCGGGCGGTACCTATCTGTACGCCTATTCCACGGCAGGAAGTAGTGCGACGATCGGTGCATGGAATTCTTCTACGAGAGCATCGGTGCTCAATCTCAATGGAAGTTCTATCAATCTTTCTAGTAATACGACTGTATCGGGAAATGTGACAGCTGCATCATTCCTCTACTCCTCCGACCAACGCTTGAAGACAGATATTCAACCCCTTACCGGCAACCTCGTCAAAGTGCTCCAGATCCAACCCGTATCCTATCTCTGGAAAGATCAGTCACGAGGCGCAGGCACCCAGATCGGCTTCATTGCACAGAATGTCCAACAGGTCGCACCACAACTCGTCCACACCGATGCTTCGACGACGCTCGAATCGCTCGATTACGCGCGTATGTCGACACTCCTCGTCGGTTCGGTGCAGGAGCTGGATCAGAAGATTGTTGATCAGCAAAAAGAGATCGACCAACTTAAAGCTGCTATAACTGCGCTGCAGGCGAGCAAGTAAATATGCAACGAAGACTGGTAATTTTTTTGAACAGTACGCAAGTGTTTCTAAAAAGTATCTTGGTGCTTGCAATCGCACTCGCCCCGGCGCTCGTTTTTGCTCCACAGTTGGCAGCGGCAGCCAGCCCCAAGACCATCGTCCTCACCTCCGGCAGCACATGGACAGTCCCCTCCGACTGGAACAACAGCGCGAATACGATTGAAGTGATTGGTGGCGGTGGTGCGGGGCAAAGCGCTACTCGATATGAAGGTGGTGCAGGTGGCGGTGGTGGAGCCTATTCTAAAATGTCAAACCTCACACTCACCAAAGGGGCGACTGTCATCTATTCGATTGGTTCGGGCGGAATATTGAATAACTCGCCATCCGCTAACTATCCCATATCTGCAGATGGAACTGCCGGGTCGGGTGGAAATACCTGGTTCAACGGCACGTCATATGCAGGCGCATCGGTTGCTGCACAGGGCGGTTGGGGTGGCGGTACGGGCGCTGGTGATAATATCGGAGGAACTGGCGGTGCAGCAGGCAGCGGTATAGGCACCGTGCGTAATTCGGGCGGGAGTGGAGCATCAGAATCAATTCCTGCTAGTTCCTGTATCGGTAATGTCGACAATTGTTCCGGGGCTGGCGGTGGGGGTGCAGCTGGTCCGAATGGAAGCGGGCTCGCTGGGAATCCCAACGTCTACTATCTCGGAGGGGCAGGAGATGCTGGATATGGAGGAGCACCTGTAGACTACGGTAGCGCGAACGGCTCAGAAATGTCTGGCGGCGTTGGTGCCGGAAGCGGAGGAGGAAGTGCGGGCGATGATGCTTTTGCAAGTCCGTATGGCTGCGGCGGGCCGCAACCCGGATCACCGGGGGGCTCGTATGGCGCAGGCGGCGGCGGAGGTGCACAAGACTCCGGAAACAACTGCGGCAACGGAAGTGCTGGCGGAACCGGTGCACAAGGCGTCATAGTCATTACCTACACTCCTCAGACGAGCAATTGTCCTACTGCCATCGGTGTACCGTCGAGCAATTCGAGTGCCTTTGATCTCATCGCAAATCTTGTAAGTCGTCTCGTCAGCGCCGTCACTCTCAACTTCTGTGTGAGCAACACGAGCAGCAATCACTACTTCATCCCCGCCAAAACAACGACTGAACTCCAAAGCTTTTACAGTGCCGCGAATGCAGGGAAGCTCTCAGGGGTATCAGTCTTCGCTCCATAGCGAAATTTGACTGCATCTCCTCGTTTGTTACTATACTCATACGCACGCTCCGTGCGTATCTTTTTGCCCAGATTTTCCTTCGGGTGGCCTAGCGAACCACGATACCGGAGGAGGGGAAGGCAAAAAATACCGGAGCATCGTCTGTGTTCACAGACACCTCGCGTTGGCGTTACATCTATTTAACAAAGTTGTTAGCTAGTCCCTAACAGCTAGAAGCTAGAAGCTAATGTATATGGCAGCAACAGAATTTAATCGCTCGAAGCCGCACTTGAACGTCGGCACGATCGGTCACGTCGACCACGGCAAGACGACCTTGACCGCGGCGATTCTCACCGTCCTCTCGAAGGCGGGAAATGGTTACTCAGCGACCGTGAAGGGTGTCGATGATATCGACAAGGCACCGGAAGAGAAGGCGCGTGGTATCACCATCTCGCTCTCGCACTCCGAATACGAGACGCCGACGCGCCACTACGCGCACGTCGACGCCCCGGGTCACGCCGATTACATCAAGAACATGATCACGGGCGCCGCTCAGATGGATGGCGCGATCCTCGTGGTCGCCGCGACTGATGGCGTCATGCCGCAGACACGCGAGCACGTCCTCTTGGCAAGCCAAGTCGGCGTCAAGACGCTCATCGTCTTCTTGAACAAAGTAGACATGGTTGATGACAAGGACCTCGTCGACCTCGTCGAGGAAGAAGTCCGCGAACTTCTCACCAAGCAGGGATTCGATGGCGCGAATGCTCCGGTTATCCGCGGTTCCGGCCTCAAGGCTCTCGAGAATCCGGCTCCGGGCAACGAGTGGTCAGACAAGGTCATGGAGCTCGTCAAAGCACTTGATGAGTATCTCCCGCATCCTGAGCGCGACGTCAATAAGCCGTTCCTCATGCCGATCGAAGACGTCTTCTCGATCGAAGGTCGTGGCACCGTCGTCACCGGCCGCATCGAGCGCGGCATGATCAAGGTCGGTCAAGAAGTCGAGATCGTCGGTATCGTCGATCCGACCAAGACCACCGTCACCGGCATCGAAATGTTCAACAAGTCCTTGCAGGAAGGACAGGCAGGCGACAACGCCGGCGTTCTCTTGCGCGGCACGAAGAAGGATGACGTGCACCGCGGGCAGGTTCTCTGCTTCCCGGGATCCGTCAAGCCGCACACCGAATTCGAGGCTGAAGTGTACATCCTCACCAAGGAGGAAGGTGGCCGCCATACGCCGTTCTTCTCCGGCTACAAGCCGCAATTCTACGTCCGCACCACTGACGTCACCGGCGAGGTGACCCTTAAGGAAGGCGTTGAAATGGTTATGCCGGGCGACACCGTGACCTTCAAGGTCAAGCTCGTCGCTCCGATCGCCCTCGAAGAGCAGACTCGTTTTGCCATCCGCGAAGGAGGTAAGACTGTTGGAGCCGGCGTTGTCACTAAGGTCGTCGCATAACAGCGACCAACCGCGCCGTGCCCTTCGAAGCCTTGGCGGAGGAGGGTAATCCAAGCAACCAAAGCAACGAATGTTGCAAAAGAAAACCCGCCGCAAGGCGGGTTTTCTCGTTGAAAAGATCGAACCGCAGTGTATAATTCTGTGGATAACCTCAATATTTAAATTTTACAATTTAATCTTACTTATAGCCATTAAAATGCTAAACCAAGAGGATTTTATTTTTTCATACTTATATGATACTATTCTATAGATCTCAATGAATGAAGCATATTTTAGACATTCGATTTCCTACCTCTTATATCAAATAACCATACATGTATGACCAAGCAGAGGATTATACCGACAGCAACGACTAACCTGAGACGCACATGGCTGAAGAAACTGGGCGGTATCGAGAGTGTTTCAGTAAGAAATAAGGAGTGGTCTATCCTCCTGAATGAAGACACGAGGAACTCATTGATGATCGAGGGCTATTTCGTCAGTCGCGCGGAATTAGCAGATATAATCCAACATCCGAAATACACAGAAATCGGCTATAAGGTTCTCGGATATTTCGATGCTGCAGTTGCTAATTATGAGCTCGCTTTTCAGCAATACAAGACGAACGAGTTTAAGCTGACGAAACCGATAATACGTCAGATCCACTCACTCATGTTTCGAGGTGATCCGACCTTCAGTTGGACTCCAGGAGAGTGGAGAAAGGGCGAGATGATCATTACTGGCGCAAGCGTGAAACCCTCGGTTCCGTTCAAAATTGAAGAGCAAATCGAACGTCTGGTTGAGATTGCGAATACTCCGGGAGAAAACTTGATCCGCAAAGTCGCGGTCGTACATGACATGTTCGAGCAGATACACCCGTTTCCTGACGGCAACGGTCGTGTCGGAAGGATCATATTGAACTTTATGCTCGTCGGCCATGGGCTTCCGAACATTGCCATAAAAGGTTCCGACAAGAACAAGAAGATTTATGTCGATGCGCTCGAAGAAGCCGACGGAATAGTCAGCGAGATTTTGGGCGGCGGCAAGACGAGAGAACCGCTCGGGAAGCCGCTGATACAGCTTGAAGATGTGATAAATAAGAGTCTTGCATCATCGCTGGATATAATCATCTGTAGTCGTTATGACAAGGTTAAGAATCTACTGACCCTCCAGGAGACCGCAAAAGAACTTGGTAAACCATTGGCAAGCTTGAGTGTCGCATGCTCGCAGAAGAAACATATTTGCGCAAAAATAGACGGCAAGGTAAAGACTCATCCCGATTTGTTCGAACTGCCGCAAGAATAGGTTACAGATCACGGTCGTTTCGAAATTCGCGAAGGCGGCAAGACCGTCGGCGCAGGTGTCGTGACGAAAGTCGTCGCGTAAGCCAAGCCAACACAAGTGCAATCCACGAAAATCCAGCCGCAAGGCTGGGTTTTCGTTTATGGTATATTGAATGAGTTATCAGGGGTCACAAATTTTTATGGTACAGAACAATTTGGAAGCGAAGGTAGATGCTCTTATCGAGAAGGTTGATCATGGTTTTGCCACGATGGACCGTGGTTTTACCTTAATGGAAAAAGGATTCGCGGCTGTAGCTGCAGATATCGGTGAAATTCGGGAGGATCTATCAGGTGTCCATACAAAGCTGGAAGATCTGACGGAGGCAGTGAAGGGGAATAGTAGTCGCCTTAAGGTGGTTGAAGATCGGCTCAATGCCGTTGAGGAAGGACTGGACCAAGTGAAAGGATTTTCAAAAGAAATCGACCACGTACTCGCGCGGACAGTAGTTATCGAGAACCATCTTGGAATTAAGTCAGTAAAGATGGCTTAGATAAGGTTGAAAGTGATCGTATAGCTGAAGCCAGCAAGCCGAGCCCCCAAAAGCTCGACTCCAAGAGGAGGAAAATGTCAGGAATCTTTTTATTCTTAATACCTCGATGCTTTGTATCGGTCCTTTAACCTTCCCCTCATTTTTTCGATACCTCGGTGCTCTGCACCGGGATAGTTCATTGGAAACAAGGAGAGTATAGGAGAAAGATGTTCGAAGGTGATCCTGAGACAGATTAAAACAAAAAAACACCACTTGATAGTGGTGGTTTTTCGTCGGCACTTGGCTACGGTTTATGAATTAACCGTGGGAGAACTAGGTCCTCACAAGTGCCATTCGTAATGTAACATGTGTTACATGAAGCGCAAGTGAAACTAGTGAGCAGCCAGACCTCCAAAAGTCTGAATCTCATGTCGTAATGACACCGATAACTGAGAAAATCAGCCATTGTTTCTGATGTCCACAAGAGTTTCTGCTCAAGGATTGAATCGCGAATGTATATTTTCCAGATGCTCCAACGCACCTGCGACGCCTGCAAGAACACGATTTGCGAACGCCTCGAAGCCGTTTCGGTGCAGACAAATCAGGAACGGTTCGATCTCTGTGGTGAATGCGGTTTGCGAGTGTTCCAAGTGCTCGAAAGTTACGGTCTCGTGGAACCAACCGAGGTCGAGCCTCGTTGAAAACCTTACTCATTTGAAGAAATAGGAGGGGTGTCAGGTATCTTTTATTCAAAAAGATCCGCATGCGTGCCGGAGCGTTCAAGTTGTATTCGATCCTTTGCAATTCGATAAATGAGTAACCAATTCGGAGCAATGTGACATTCCCAACATCCGAGCCATTCACCTTGAAGTGCGTGAGGTCGGCTTGCGGGCGGAAGCGACTCTTCTTGTTCGAGTCGTTTTACTATCGTATGCAGTCGTTCGAGATCGTAACCGCGCTTCGCCATGCGCTTAAAATCGCGTTCGTACGGTCCCGATGTGAGAATAATTTTCATGACCCCCGTAAATATGAAATTACTTTTTATTGCGCCAATTCTTTCCTAAGATATCCTCAAACATCTCATCGGTGGACGTATATCTTTTCATTTTTGCGACTTTTGCCGGGTCGCTGCCTTCCCGTAGCGCCTTGCGCGTTTCCGCATTGGGAACATGCGATCGAGTACATACGTCGAAGGGGAGTCCTTGCTGAATGACGATCTGATGCAGAAGCAAGGTGACAGCGTCAGAAGTATTCATACCGACGCGCTCCAGCACAGCTTCCGCCGCTTTTTTGAGCTTCGGCTCTACTCGTGCGTTTATGTATGCTGTTTTGGGCATGGTCTAATTGTATCACGTTCGTGTTACATACCAAATATTGTTTTGTGTTTTGTGTCGGTGAAAATCTTCGTAATTACACTATGCCGCGCGTGTGACGTCCGAGGTTAACCCTCGGTCATATTCATATTTGTAACCTCGTCCCGCAGGTTTAACCTGTGTGACGAGGTCGTGCCTCGGGAATATTGCATTTTGATGCGGAATGGTGCATACTCCTGCGTACGTTCTATGGCAGATGCAGCAGCAGTCAAAAAGCCCCGAGCCTCTAAAAAGGCTACTGATGGCGCACATCGCCTCCGTATTCGCGTACGCGCCTATGAGCACGGTGTCTTGGACAAATCAGTCAAACAAATCATCGACACGGCAGCTCGCCACAGTGCGACGGTCGTCGGTCCTGTCCCGCTTCCTATTGATATCAAGAAATACACGGTCAACCGCTCCGCATTCATCGACAAGGACTCCCGCGAGCAGTTCGAAATGCGCATCCACAAGCGCATGATCGACATTTTGAATCCGTCCGCAAAAGTAATAGAGGCATTGACGAATATAGACCTCCCGTCTGGAGTTTCTATAGATGTCAAAATGATGTAGGA